>JAVBPN010000010.1:0-15566 GCA_031549585.1 Bacteroidales bacterium | reverse complement strand
TGGTCGACAAAATCATCAGCATGACCGAAACAACGGTTGTTGGGGTTAAGAATGTAACCATGAACGAGCCGTTTTTTGTCGGGCACTTTCCGGGTACTCCATTGATGCCGGGCGTATTGATTGTAGAAGCAATGGCTCAAGTGGGCGGTATTCTCGTGTTAGGCACAGTTCCCGATCCCGAAAATTATCTGACTTTATTCTTGAAAGTAGATAAAACAAAATTCAAAAGAAAAGTGGTCCCAGGCGATACGCTTATATTCCGGCTGGAATTAGTTGGAGAAATACGGCGTGGATTAGCCACGATGTTGGGACAAGCATATGTCGGTGAAACCCTTGTGAGTGAGAGCGAATTAACTGCTCAAATTGTAAGAAAAGAACAATAAAGAATTATTTTGTTATCAATAGACCGAAAAATAAATAAATATGGCAATTCATCCTTTAGCATGTGTCCATCCTGAAGCCCAAATTGGCGAAGATGTAGTTATTGAACCATTTGTCAACGTTGCAAAAGATGTAATCATAGGCGATGGCACGTGGATTTATTCCAATGCAGTTATCATGGAAGGCGCACGTATTGGAAAGAATTGCAAAATTTTTCCGGGAGCTGTTATTTCAGGAATTCCCCAAGACCTAAAATTTCAGGGAGAATATACGACCGTTGAAATCGGTGATAACACAACCATTCGCGAATGTGTAACCATCAATCGCGGAACCAAGACCAAAAACAAAACAGTGGTGGGCGATAACTGTTTGATTATGGCTTATTCCCATCTCGCTCATGATGTAAGCATAGGTAACAACTGCATCATTGTCAGCCATTCCGGATTGGCGGGTGAAGTGGAGGTTGACGATTGGGCAATCCTCGCAGGAGGCACCATGGTACATCAGTTTGTACGCATCGGTGCACACGTAATGATTGGCGGAGCTTCAAAAGTACGCAAAGATGTGCCACCATATGTAAAAGCAGCGCGTGATCCTCTTTCATTTGTCGGGATCAACTCAATAGGGTTAAGGCGTCGAGGCTTTACCAATGAAAAAATATGGGAATTGCAGGACATCTATCGTGCATTATACCAAAAAGGGCTTAATAATAGCGAAGCTATTAAATATATCGAAGAAAATTTCCCGCAAAGCGAAGAGCGGGATAATGTGATTAACTTTGTACACAATTCCAAACGCGGCATTATGAAAGGTTATATAGCCAATGCCGGGGAAGATGAAGATTAAACCGTTTTTCTTTCAGCAAATAAAATGTACGTAGCTAAAACACAGAGGATATCGTTATATTTGACATTTGATTTAACCCCTAAAATTAAACTGATATGTTGAAAAAGATTTTATATTTGTGTGTCGCTGCTGTGATCAGCTTTACACAATGTTCTTCATCCGAAGCTACTAAACCTGAACAGAAGCCCAAAGTGAAAAACATCATTCTAATGATTGGCGATGGAATGGGTGTTGCTCAAGCATATGCCGGATTAACAGCAAATAAAGGTTCTCTAAATCTGGAAAGGTGCCAATTCGTCGGTTTTTCAAAAACATACTCAGCCAATGATTATGTAACTGACTCGGCAGCAGGTGGTACAGCCATTGCATGCGGCACAAAAACCAATAATGGAGTAATCGGGTTGGATGCAAAAGGCGATACAGTGCAATCTATCCTTGCTTATGCTGCTAAAAACGGATTGTCCACAGGCGTCGTTGTTAGTTGCGAATTAACACACGCTACACCGGCTTCGTTTATTGCACACCGTGCCAGCCGCAACATGGTTGAAGAAATAGCAACGGATTTTCTGAAAGCCAATGCCACCGTTTGTATTGGTGGAGGCCGTAATCATTTCGAAAAACGCAAAGACGAGCAAAATATCACTGAAAAAATGAAAGCAGCAGGCTACCAAATAGCCTATACAATGGATGAAGTAAAAAACGTCACTTCGGGTAAACTATTGGCTTTATTGGCTAGCGGGCATCCCAAAAGATATCCGGAAAGAGGCGACATGTTGCCGGAAGGAGTACAAGCCGCTATCAATATACTGAAAAGCAACAAGAATGGGTTTTTCCTGATGGTGGAAGGCTCTCAAATAGACTATGCCGGACACGACAATGATCCGGAATATCTGGTAAACGAAATGATGGATTTTGACCGTGCCATTAAAGTTGCTTTCGACTATGCGGCACAAGATCCAAATACATTGGTCATAATCACAGCTGATCACGAAACCGGAGGATTGACACTCAACGGAGGCGATTTTTCAACGGGAGAAATCAAAGCAGCATTCACTACAAAAGGGCATACAGGCGTGATGGTTCCTGTATATGCATTTGGAGCCGGAGCTGAAGAATTCGCTGGAATTTATGAAAACACCCAAATTATGCCCAAATTATTAAGCCTATATGGCATAAACCGTTAATATCAAACAACCTCATCATGGTTTTACAATCTTGACGAGGTAATTCAACTTTCATAAAGACTTTTTGTTATCCTTATAAGGATACTAGGAATCCGGGAATCATGGATATTCAGAAAATACGCGCAGATTTTCCGATACTGAACCAAATGGTATATGGCAAGCCGGTTGTTTATTTGGATAATGGCGCAACCACCCAAAAACCACAGGTTGTAATTGACACGTTGGTACGCATGTATTCCAGCTGCAACGCCAACATTCATCGGGGTGTGCATTACCTGAGTGAACAAGCTACCGAAGCCTACGAAAATGCCCGGCGAACTGTACGGGATTTTATCCATGCCGCATTATCTCAAGAAATCATTTTTACATCTGGTGTCACAGCAAGCATCAATTTGGTTGCTTTTTCTTATGGGGAAAGGTATATCAAAGCCGGTGATGAAGTGATTTTAACAACTATGGAGCACCATTCCAACATTGTTCCATGGCAAATGATGTGTGACCGCAAAAATGCCCATCTAAAAGTCGTTCCGATTACCAACGAAGGTGAATTGATGATGGGCGAATACAAAAAATTGCTGTCGGAACGTACCAAATTGGTTGCTGTAACGCATATCTCTAATACGCTCGGAACGATTAATCCGATCAAAGAAATTATTCGGATAGCTCACGATGCCGGAGCACATGTATTGATCGACGGTGCACAGTCGGTGCAACACGAAAAAATTGATGTTCAGGATTTAGGGTGTGATTTCTTTGCTTTTTCCGGACATAAGTTGTACGGCCCCACCGGTATTGGCGTTCTGTACGGACGAAAAGAACTATTAGACGAAATGCCTCCGTATCAAGGCGGAGGAGATATGGTTGATTGCGTCCGGTTTGAAAAGACAACATATAATGAACTTCCGTTTAAATTTGAAGCAGGAACAGCCAATTACATCGATGCTGTGGGTCTTGAAAGCGCTATCCAATACATCCAAAACATTGGCATAGAAGAAATCCGGACATACGAGCATGAATTGATGCTTTACGGGCAAAAACAAATATCTGCCATCGAAGGGTTACGTATGTTTGGTACAACAGCAAATAAAGTGGCTATCTTTTCTTTTTTGCTGGATCATATACATCCTTATGATACCGGAATGATATTGGATAAAATGGGAATAGCTGTTCGCACCGGAACACATTGTACGCAACCATTGATGCAACGCTTTGGAATCGAAGGGACAATCAGAGCATCTATGGCATTTTACAACACTTTTGGTGAAATAGATGCCTTATGCCAAGGACTTGAGCGGGCAAAGAAAATGCTTTCGAAATAAGTACCCAAGTAGGATAGGAATCCCAAGTAAACAAAAAAGGAGCATATTGCTCCTTTTTACATTTCCAGAGGTTTCTGGCGGATTCGAACCGCCGTACAAGGTTTTGCAGACCTCTGCCTAGCCACTCGGCCAAGAAACCATTTTGCGTTTTCGAGGTGCAAAGGTAGTCATTTTTTAAAACGCACCAAACAAAGTCAACGAATAATTAACAATGGGCAATGTACAATGTTGGACTGCACAGTACTAAAATCGTTCATTTGAGGCATTGATCAAAATCCCAGCCAATTGCCAACTTGATATATAGTAAAGGACACCAACCATGCCAAAGCTGTCGTATAAAGGATCGCAAAAATTCCCCATTTCCATGAACCTGCTTCATTTTTGATAGCAACAACCGATGCAATGCATGGAAAATAAATTAGGACAAAAAACATTAAAGATAATGCGATAAGCGGAGTAAAGGCCAAAGATCCGTCTGCCTTTCGTGCTGACTGAAGCTTTGCCGATAAGTGTGTATCATCAGCATCATTGCCCGTATAAAGGACTCCCAGCGTGCTAACAACTACTTCTTTTGCTGCCAACCCACTGAACAGACTGACACTGGTTCGCCAATCAAATCCCAACGGACGCAAAGCCGGTTCAATAAATTTCCCAATACGCCCAATGTATGATTTTTCTTGATGCGCCATTTTTTGTTGTGCTTTTAAATTGTCAGCAATTTGTTTATTATCAACTTGTTGCATTTGACTCATCGTTTGCCCGTATGATTCCGTTTGCGTATTTCTTGGAAAATATCCCAAAAACCAAATCACAATAGATGCAACTAAAATAACACCTCCCATTTTTCTCAAATATTGCCGGGCTTTCTGCCACATGTGCCGCAATATGGATAATGACGTCGGCTTCCTGTAAGGTGGTAATTCCATTACAAAAGGAACATCTTCTTTGTTAAAAAGAAATCTTTTAAATACACGGGCAATCAAAACAGCAAGCACAATCCCTGATGTATACAATATCACCATCATCAATCCGGCATGATTGGGGAAAAAAGTTCCAGCCAGCAGCAAATAAACCGGCAAACGGGCACTACAAGACATCAATGGATTGACTAAAATAGTAATCATTCGGCTATTACGGCTTTCAATCGTCCGCGTTGCCATGATGGCAGGAACGTTACAGCCAAATCCCATAATCAGTGGAATAAACGATTTTCCGTGAAGTCCCATTTTGTGCATCACCTTATCCATGATAAATGCCGCCCGAGCCATATATCCCGAATCTTCCATCAACGAAATGAAGAAATAAAGGATCAATATATTGGGTAAAAAAACAATCACTCCGCCAACACCCCCGATGATCCCATCTGTAAGCAAATCTTTCAGTGATCCGTCGGCCATATATTTCCCCACAAAATCGCCCAGCCAACTCACGCCCGATTCAATCCATTCCATCGGGTATTTTCCCAAAATAAATGTCCCGGCAAACATGATCCACATGAACAACAAAAAGATCGGATATCCAAAATATTTGTGGGTAACAATCGGATCAATGATGTCGGTAACATTGGGAGATTTGGCTTTATTTTTAACAAAAGTTTCCTTAAGCGCTCCCGCAATAAAACCATAACGGGCATTTGCAAAAGAAGACTCGCTGTCTTCATGCAATAACATCTCAATATTTTTAACTTGATGATCGCGTACAGCTAATACCTCTTGATGTTGTTCCTGTTCTCTGATAAAACGCTCCGTTTCCTTGTCATGTTCCAATAATGTAATGGAAAGGTATCGTTTGGAATAATTTTTCCCAATATCTGTAGTCGTTTTGATTTTTTTACGGACGTCGGCAATGGCAGATTCAAGCACTTCGCCATAGTTGATGTGTATATGGCGCATGTCCGAATCGTTTGCCTCGTACATACTGATAATGCGATCGAAAAGTTCAACCACTCCCCTCCCCCTATTGGAAACAGTAGGCATAACAGGAACTCCTATCATCTTTCCAAATCGATCGTAATCAAATTGGTCGCCACTGGCTTCCAACTCATCATACATATTCAAGGCAAGCACCATATAGGTGTCCATGTCTATCAATTGGGTCGTCAGGTAAAGGTTTCGCTCCAGATTAGACGCATCGATCACATTGATCACAATGTCGGGCGTCTGTTCTGTAATGTATCTCCTGACATATATTTCTTCCGGAGAATATGCGGAAAGCGAATAAGTACCTGGAAGATCGACAATCTTAAAATGATATCCTTTGTGTTTAAAATGGCCTTCTTTGGCATCAATGGTCACACCGCCGTAATTTCCGACATGTTCGTGAGCTCCCGAAGCCATATTGAAAAAAGAAGTCTTACCTGCATTCGGATTTCCGACCAATGCAACATGAATATGTTTGGCATTAATCGGTTGCAACTGATAATCAGACGCATCGGTCGATGTCATACGATCAAAAGCATGGTCTTGTTCATGGCTTAAAACCACTTCAACCAATTTAGCTTCACTACGCCGCAAAGACACTTCGTATCCCATAACACGGTATTTGATCGGGTCTTTTAACGGGGCATTCAATACCACTTCTACCTCCTGCCCTTGAATAAAGCCCATTTCCATAATTCGCTTGCGAAACGAACTACGTCCCATGACTTTGACAATAAACCCTTTATCTCCCGTATGTAATTCAGATAAACGCATGAAACTTATTTCTATAAGAAAATACAAAAATACACAAAAGTTATTCTTATTAAGAATAATTTTAAATAAGGAATAACCCAATGCAAAAATCAGCATATAAAACTGATCATTCATATAAATTATACTCGATTGAGTATAACAATTTTGTCTCTTTTTAATATCCAAAACCTGAAATCGATGGTCTTTTATTGATAAGAAGAATTTCAGTCAATGAAAAGCACCATAGATTTGTACGTATTTCCATATCTTTGTCATTTACAATAAAGAGATTATTCATCTATGTCCATTTTACCAGATCAACATACGATTTGTGCTATTTCAACTCCACCCGGAACAGGTGGTATCGCCTTAATACGTGTTTCTGGGAAAGAAGCCTTATCTATTTGCGATAACATTTACAGACCGGCGCATTCAGAAAAAAAACTTTTCGAACAAGCTCCATATACATTGAGCTATGGTAAAATATATGAAGAGAAAAACATCATAGATGAAGTCTTGGTATCTGTGTTTCGTGCACCACACTCCTACACAGGTGAAGACATCGTTGAAATCACTTGCCACGGATCATTATATATCCAACAAGAAATTGTCAAATTGCTATTAGTCAATGGATGCCGCTTGGCTACACCAGGGGAATTTACACAACGCGCTTTTTTCAATGGAAAACTAGACCTTTCTCAAGCTGAAGCCGTATGCGACCTCATTGCTTCAACTTCGGCAACAGCACATCGCATTGCCATGCAGCAAATGCGCGGAGGATTTAGCAACGAATTATCCGAATTACGTGAAAAATTATTGAATTTCACTTCGTTGGTAGAACTCGAATTGGACTTTAGTGACGAAGACGTAGAATTTGCCGACCGGAAACAATTAAAAGACTTGGCATTACAAATCGCATCGGTTATTCGCCGGTTGGCTGATTCATTCAGTGTGGGAAATACAATCAAGAATGGCATTCCCGTAACCATCGTAGGCGAAACCAACGCAGGCAAATCAACGCTGCTTAACCATCTACTTCGCGATGATAAAGCGATCGTTTCCGATATTCACGGCACTACCCGCGATGTGATTGAAGATACCACCGTTATTGACGGCCTATTGTTCCGTTTTATCGATACAGCCGGAATCCGCGACACACATGACACCATTGAACGACTGGGTATTGAACGCACATTTCAAAAAATCGAGCAGGCATCCATTATTCTTTGGGTAATTGACCTCACCACCGACCCTCAAGATGTCGAACAGCTTGCCAAGCAAATTATCAACCGTAAAGAAGGAAAGAAGCTGATATTAACGCTCAATAAAGCAGATAAACTATCTGATGATGATCGCTCGCAAAAAATCGCTATCTACAGTCGTTTCAATGAAGATTATATTGTTATTTCCGCCAAATCAGATATCGATATTGTTTTACTTGAGCATAAATTAGTAGAAGCTGCTCATATTCCGCAAATTAGCGAAAATGATGTGATTGTAACCAATATGCGGCATTACGAAGCGCTAACGCACGCGTTATCAGCCATCAAATGTGTTATAGAAGGATTAGATAATGGTATTTCAGGAGATTTTCTTTCTCAGGATATCCGTGAATGTCTATCGTATCTAGGTGAGATCACCGGACAACAAATTAGCACGGATGAGATTTTGGGGAATATTTTTAGCCGGTTTTGCATCGGCAAGTAAAAACGATAAAGATAGAAATTCTGAAAACCTTACTTAAGATTCTTTTCTATTGCATCTATTAACTTCTGTTTTCCCCACCCATTTTGCATATTGACTATTTTTCCTGACCGGTCGATAAGAAAAAAAGTAGGTGCTGCCATTACTGAATATGCCACAGCAACGTCTTCTCCGTTATAAAGTGTTGGTATGTTAATTTTGTTCTCAATCACATAGTCCATCAATTTATCTTTTTCATATTCCTTAAATTCAATACCGTACACTTCAAGCCCTTTTTCTTTGTAGGTATTGGCTATCTCACTTATATGAGGAACCGCCGCAAGACATGAACCGCAACGTGGAAACCAAAATTCCAACAAAATAAATTTTCCTTTTAATTCGGACAAAGAAACAGAATCTCCCGTAAGTGAAGGTAATTTCCATTGAGGCGCTGGCTTATCAATCATAGAGGATATAGTATTTGAAAAATTTTTTGCAAAAAATCTTCTTCAGATACCCACGTATAGTTTTCAGAAAATGTATCAATAATCCATGTAGAATCAGAAGGATGTTTATCAAATTCAAAATTCACGAATGTTGTAGTATTTGTTTGCTGAGGGGTCATCGATTTAAAATATCGAGGTATAAAATCATTCTTACTAATGCCTATAGTATACTGGTTGTCTGGCATTAAAACATTAAATAAATAACAATTCTCATGATGAATAATAGTATCATTTTGTCGGTTAAATATAATGGTTGGATCATTGTTATATACCGAGAATAACTGTTTTATTTGATATATAGATAACAGAAAACCAAGCTTATAATAAAGTCTAGGTATAATTGGGTTTGTTTCATATCTAACCATCTTTTGCTCGTGATCTATAAAGAAAGATTCATTCCCATCATACACCTGCTCTGATCCCGGATAAGTAAACCAATATTTTATATTTGGTAAAGAATCGGCTCTTGTAAAGTCAAAAAAAACGCTTATCGTATCAACACGTGAAGCACCTAATGTCAAATACTCGTCATATTTAATGGTTTGGAAAGAATTGAGCTTATCTTTCGTTTTAAACAAAATATCAGAATCACTTAATTTACAAGACGTAAGCAATAAAATCAATGGGATTATCTTTTTCATTTCTGCGTGTATTATTGTTTTTCAAAAGCATTTGCAAAATGAATATAAATAACCATCCAAAAAACTAATTATCTACATTGTTAATTTAATATTCTAACTCTCTATCAGTAGCTATGTTAATTTTAAGCCTTATTCTGCTTTCCGTACATTTTACGGAAATATTTTGCCTTATTTTTAGTCAATATAATACTGCAACTCTCCCCTTCTTTATTAAAAACCCATATAGTCACTATCATTGACTCTATACGGCTACTTTTTCAATAAATCTTTAATTGCGAACCAAATAGCAGCCCCTACACTTAGCATAGACAACAAAAGAGTGAATGCCGGAAAACCAAGTTCCAGATATTTATCCAAACGGTAGCCACCATACACACCCGCACAGATGATCACCATCATTTGTATCGCTAAACTCGAATATCTTGCGTACGCATTAAACTGGTTTTGAGTCTCCTTGTGTTTTTTCTGTGATTGTTTGTCCACTGTTCAAGTCCTTTGCATCCATAGAGCAAGTCCCGGTGAATTTACAACCCGGTTCAATAGCCAATTTGGCAGTAACAATATCTCCTTTAATGTTGGCGGTAGATTTGAGGGACAATAATTCCTGTATATATAATTTTCCTTCTACCATCCCGAAAACATCCGAATTTTTGCATGTAACGGTTCCTACCACTTTTCCGGTTGAACCAATAACTAATTTACCTTTAGTTTTGATATTGCCCTTTAATAAACCATCCAACCGTATATCATTGGTTGAATTAATGTCGCCTATTATTTCGGTTCCATTGGTGATGCTATTAAGTGCATTCTGCTCTACTTCAGCGTATTTTGCCATATGTGATACGAATTCTTAGGTGTTAATGAATATAAAATTCAAAATTAAATCAATTATTAAAATCTTCCAACCTTTGGGGGAAAATATTATGGAGTATCCTTATTATTTTCCACCGTCTTAAATATATCGTATTTGTCGACCGGTCGGTACTGTATCAGCCATTTAAACCCATTCAAAGTCAGTTCTTCCTGATTAAATTCATTGATCGGGATCATCTCTCCCTCACTTTTTCCTTTGTATGTGATTTTTTCAGCTTTCTTATCGTTAATATCAATAACAATTTCAGGCCCGGCAGCCTTGTTTGCCCCGGTCAAATCTTCGCCATCACGGGTATAATAAACCGTTTCACCTTCTTCATAGACATATACTTTGTATAAGTCATTGCCTTCACGAAATAAGCCTACAATCCTTCGTCCCTTGATCTGGTTGAAATAAGCGGTATCATCTTGGGATATAATAAACCCTCGGAGCATCAGATTCATTTTCGAAATTTTCTGGTTTACTGTTTCTACTTCAATACGATCTGCGGTCATTTGGTTTTCACCTGTCCATACCACCGGGTCATAATACATACGGATCACGGAATCCTTGAGTGAAAACGATATGGAATCGCATTTGCCTTGCATGTCCAAACTATAAAATCTCGCATGGTGATATGCTTTCATGATTTTGTACCCGGCTGTATCCACAACCGACCACAAACTATCGGCATGCAAGAACAAAGAATCCTGTTGGTTAATCATGACCAACAATGCCGAATCCGTCAACCATGCACGCTCCGTACGTTTATTGTATTCGCCCTTTTGTCCTCTAAGTATGATGTTATTGGTGGTATCGATAATTTCAATATTCCGGAATGCCCGTCCATTGCCGGATATATTTTCATAAAATAACGTATCGGAAAAGATGGTTGTGCTGCCGCTTTTCATCCATGCATGCTGGCGGAACAATGCCACTGTATCATTGGTATTATACCATCCCCGTTCGCAATAAATGGAGTCATTTTGCGTATTCTGAATGTATGTCGGGCCTACAAAATCTGCCAATTTGCTGTGTACATTATAGTCCAACGTATCAGTTTCAATCTTATAGTCCGGCGTATTGAGTATGACATCTTTTTTGAAGAAAAATTGATTGATGTTCCGGTGATAGTACCCTATTTTACTTACCAAATCGTTTCCCTTATTGAATATATTAGCGCCGACCACATAATATGCCACATTGGTATTCATGTCGTAAAACAACTGTTGCGTTTTCATGGTGGCATCTTTATCCACCAATACGACATTACTCCATATTTCAGCAAATTTGATGTTTCCTTGATACTTGCCATAATCTCCCGTAATAGTCACACTGCCGTCGTTTTTTACGATACGGACATTGCTAAAGGCGTCTAAAGAATTTTTTCCCTGATAAAAGTATGCGCTATCGCAGGTCATGATCACATCTTCGTGAACAAACTCGACATTACCAAGAATTCTCATACCATCCGGCAATATCTTCTCGTTAAATTCCATGCTGTTGTAGTTGCGTATTTCTATCTGTTTGATTGGGGCTTGTGCTGCTACATATCCATGTGTTGCCATGATCAGCAAAAAAGACATGGCAAAAAACACAGCTCCGGATATACGCCGGAAGGCTGATCCAAGTGTATGGATTGCCCAAACAATCATTCTTTCACCCAACTATTACGCAGGTTGCACCGTTTATAACTTTCGTTGATATAAATGTAACTGGTTTCGATCTTGTCTTCTATCCATTGATACATGGTAGACATAATCTTATTTTGCCGCGCTATTTCCTGCAAGAAATTATAATCATCCTTCATGTTGGCCCTATGTGGTTCGGTCAACGTTTGTAGCTTGATGATTTTATAGACCAGCTTTTGCTTATCATCCACCGAAGCAAAAGGTGCCGATATCTCGCCAACTTTCATGTTGTTGTTCTGTATCACAGAATAATCCGCCCGTGGCAATTGATTCATTTCAAAATATGGTCCCCGGTCGTTAGGATTAATCATCAATCCACCGTTAAAGCGCGTATTTTCATCTTGTGAAAACCTCAACACTGCCGTATTCCAATTAAGGGAATCTTTACGTATCACCCGTGCTATACTATCTAATTTTTTAGTTGCCGATGCAATAGCTTCCGGATTGGGTTTCGGAGTCATTATAATATGGCGTGTACTCACTTGATCGCCTCTTGTGTCCACCAATTGAATGATATGATAACCAAATTGCGACTCGACAATACGCGAAACATCACCTTTGTTTTTAAGCGCCCAAGCTGCTTTGGCATAGGCGGGGTCTAATTCTCCTTTGCTCATAAAACTAAGCTCTCCACCTCTACTCGCTGCTGTTGGATCTTCGGAATAGAGCACAGCTAATGTTCTGAAATTCTCCCCATTAACTACCCTTCTTCTTAAATCCAATAATTTCTGCCGCACCTCGTCAATTGCTTCTTCACTATATGGCGGATATATGAGAATTTGTGCAATTTCAGCCTGCCCTTGAATCAAGGGGACACTATCTTTGGGAATATCATTAAAAAATTTGCGCACTTCAGCCGGATTCACTTTGACATCTTTAACAATTTCAGCTTGCATTTGTTGTGCCAACAATTGCTGCCGTAGACTTTTCCGTAAATCGTCCTTGATTTCATAAATATTTTTTCTAAAAAATTCTTCCATCCTTTCCTGCGATCCGATCTGAGCAATAAATACAGATAAACGACGATTTAACTCCAATTCTATTGTACTTTCGCTAACAGTTATACTATCCACTTCCGCCTGATTGATCAACAACTTTTCCGTCAACAACTCCTCAAATATTTCGCATTTCATATCACCTTGCACAGGAATGCCTTGTCTACGATAATCGAGGTATCTAGCCTCCACATCCGATTGTTTGATCGGCTTACCGCCAACAATACCAATAATTTGATCAAGCATGTATGGTTGTGCATATGTTCCAACACAAAGACAGGTAAATAATAAAACTACAATAATCTGTCTGATATTCCTTATTTGCATGTGACGAAGTTTTCTGGTTTCAATTAATGATATATTTCAAATTGCTTTTTTGCTAAAGCATCATTGTATAGATTCTTTTCCAATTCACTGATAAATCGATGCTTCCTCTTATTGATGATGATATCCTTTACTTTGTTTGTAACAACCACTAAAGGAGCCACTTCACCGGGCGCTATTTTATCTTTGATGGATACTAAATAAACATAATCATGGTCCGATAGTTCCAGCCGGTCACGGGGAAGTGTTTGAATTTCATTTTGCTGAGGAAACTCTTTGGTAATGGACGACCAAAGCACCCATTCCTCGCCAAAATTATGCTTGATATTGTAATCAAGGCAATATTTATTCAATTTCTGTATTTCCAATTCATTATTGGAAGCATACCATTTTCTTACATCATCAATATTAGGGACATCCTTTGGAACCTGAAGAAATACAACTTTTACCGCATATTCTCCAAGCGTAAAATTAGACTTATTCTCATTGTAATATGTTTCGATTTCAGTCTTAGTCACAACAGTATCCAATTTTTCACGCAACAATTGTTCCTCATACCTATATATAAGCAATGACGAGCGGTATGTTTCCACCTCTTTCGATATATCCTTTTCTTCATCCGAAAGGTTTATTTCCGCTTTTTGTAACAATAATTGGGTTTCAATCCAATTATCAATAAAGAGTTTAGTTAACAAAAGGCTATCCTTAGGACTTGTTGTGCTAGAAACAATATTAGCTAAACTACTTTTATATAAATACTTATCACCCACTTTAGCAATCGGCACATCATCCAACTTTCTTTTGCAAGCAGCAAATACAACCATACACACAAATATCCCAATATTCAGGTATTTAAAACATGTACGGATATTCTCTTTTTGCATTTTCATTCTTTCAATGGCGCGCTTTATGTCAAATCCTTTTACCGTCATAACATATAACTCTCATCCGGTCTTTTTATTGCCTGCTATAGTTGGGCGCTTCACGTGTGATAGTTACATCATGCGGATGGCTTTCTTCTATCCCCGAATTAGTAATCCTCACAAATTTTGCATTATGTAAGGCTTTAATGTCCACAGCACCACAATATCCCATGCCGGAACGAAGGCCGCCCACCAATTGATATATCACTTCCGAAAGTGTCCCTTTGTAAGGTACACGAGCTTCAATTCCTTCAGGAACGAGCTTTTTGATATCGTCCTCCATATCCTGGAAATAACGGTCTTTTGATCCCTGCTGCATGGCTTCAATTGAACCCATACCACGGTACGATTTGTATTTTCGTCCGTTATAGATAATCGTATCGCCCGGCGACTCATCGACCCCAGCTAACAACGATCCGGCCATAGTACTGCATGCCCCGGCTGCCAATGCCTTAACAATATCTCCGGAGTAACGCAATCCTCCATCGGCAATAACAGGAATACCTCGTTTTTTCAAAGCCTCAGACACGTCATAAATAGCCGACAACTGAGGAACACCAATCCCTGCTACAACACGGGTTGTACAGATTGACCCGGGACCAATTCCCACTTTAACACCGTCAGCGCCTGCATCCGACAATGCAATACCTGCTTCCGCCGTAGCAATGTTACCAGCTACAATATCTATATTTTTGAATTGTTTTTTCGCTTTTTTAACCATTTTGATCACATTTTCATGATGTCCATGGGCAGTATCAATAACAACTGCGTCTACATCAGACTTCACCAATGCTTCAATACGCTCAAGTGTATCGGATGCTATACCAACCGCAGCTGCAACACGCAAACGGCCAATGCTATCCTTGCATGCATTGGGACGGTCTTTAGCTTTTGTGATATCTTTATATGTAATCAACCCGATCAAGTGGTTTTTGTCATCGACAACCGGAAGTTTTTCGATTTTATGGCGTTGCAATATTTCTGCAGCTTTTTCCAAATCGGTTCCAGCAGTCGCAGTCACGATGTTGCCTTGTGTCATTACTTCTACAATCGGTCTCCGTAAGTTTGCTTCAAAGCGTAAATCGCGATTGGTCACAATACCTACCAATAGATTTTTGTCTACAACCGGTATGCCACCGATTTTATATTCTTGCATTAATTGCTTGGCCTGTCCCACTGTGGCCTTTACATCAATAGTCACAGGGTCGCATATCATCCCGTTTTCAGCACGTTTTACCGTTCTTACTTGTTTGGCCTGCTCATCAATGGACATATTTTTATGAATCACCCCAATACCACCTTCACGGGCAATTGCAATGGCCATAGTCGATTCGGTCACTGTATCCATTGCCGCAGAAACGAAAGGAACGTTTATCCTAATATTCCGGGAAAACAAAGTAGATAGATTGACTTCGCGAGGCAACACTTCAGAATAAGCTGGAACTAATAAGACATCATCAAAAGTCAAACCTTCAAATAATATTTTGTCTGTAAAGAGCGACATAGCAAATGGTGGTTAAAAAATTTTACAAAATTAATAAAAATAAG
>JAVBPN010000230.1:0-5322 GCA_031549585.1 Bacteroidales bacterium | reverse complement strand
CTTCAAAAAAATGACGCATCTGAGATTCAATCTCTAACGAATAAAAGTTTTTCATGTCTGGAATTTCATTGGTTAAGTTGCTGAACAAAGATAACATGAAATAATTGGAAATGGGAATTTTATTTTGGGCGCATTCCTTATGGTTAAGTCTACATCACACTTTTGACTGAGGAGTACATCTCTTGCATTTAATGCGCTTATTAATTGATCATTATGATTATTTTGAGGGGCCTTATGATAATTAAAATAATCTATATGTATTTCATAAATAACGCCTTATACATATCTTTATATAAATAAACACCTTATGAACTTTGCCTCATTGGCTATCAACATTGAGACTTGGCAAGTTCGCCCACGCTGCCCTCATATTTCTCGGCGGCATTGACGCCCAAGAAATATGAGTGAGAATGGGAGCGCTGATCGACCTTTCAAGAGTGAACTACAGATCATGAATAATCAATGATTTTTATGTCGATTATCTACACTATACATCATTTTTCGGTATGGCGATATTTGTCTTAATATGCTTACTGCTTGTTGATTATGAATAACTGTCCAATTGATTAAGATTTAAGAACATCAATAATATATTGTTTAATAAATAATTAACAACATCTAATGTGGAGAGGGCGGTTTCGTGGCTCATTGTTATGCTTCACAGTTCATCGATTTCATCCTCACCCTCTGTATAGAGACTATTATCGATGGCTGACTGTTGTCCGTTATATCGGTCTAATAACTTCTGGAACCTTTGGGGCTGGGATTGTTTTATGTAAGCACATACCCCTGTTTTCCCCCCATTCTTCATTTCCGACAGATAGTACTCATCCTGTCGGGATCGTGTCCATTCCGGGAACTTCGAAATCTGGTCGCAATCCAGGCCTTTAAACAAGTCTTTCCTCATTCCGTTTGGATATCGGTCATAAGGTCGGATATTGTCCAGATTATCATTGAGTTTATCCATGTAATAATCGCGAAGAACTTTATATACTATGGGGCCGCCAAATAGTACTGAATTAGTCCGAACCATTTTCTCTATTTCAGCGTCACTGACAGCATTCCCGAAGTTTTTCTTTTCAACATCGAAGAACAATATCCCGCTTCCGATTATTTTTTCTACAGCATTATCTCCCTTATGGTTACAGAGTTCCATTTTATAGCCATCCTTAATGGTAATAATATTCAATCTCTTGTGAAGGTTGTACCTGTGAAATTGGCGTCCATCATAGGAATATCCATATACTTTTTCAGTCAAAGGGCTGCCCACAATATTTTTTATGTAAGTTGTATCCAGTCCTTGAAGTATTCTCTTCAGGTTGCCCCATTGTTTGATTACTGCACTCTTTTCGTGTAGCAGTGCATAGTAAACTTTGTTTTTATATTTTATATCACCTCCGCTTAGGCTTATTGAACTGCCACTATATTTGAATGTTACATATTTATCTTCGAATTTAAAATTAATATAATCAGGATAAATTTCTGCGGCTACCTCATCATTGGATAAAACAGACTGTATCTTTCTGATTTCGTTGATATATTCTCGAATAATATTGACATTGGGGTTTTCAATGCTTTTATCGGTTATTAAGGTATGGTTAGGCATTATACTCCCCAATTGTTCGTCAGACGTATACTCTTTTTCAATCGATGTTGCTTCGGAAACATTCGAAATCTTGTATTTAACGCATTCCAAATTGTTTAAATAAAAGTCAAAACAATGTGAAATCAAATAAAATTTTTCAGAAGCCCACCCACTTGTGTCAGTATCACGCAACAGGGTATGACTGTTGAGAATAAAGCGGAACATGTCCGAACTCATATTTGGATTCAAAAACGCAACATGGTAAAGATGTGTTGGTGAAATTTGTTTCCTTACTTCCACCGGCGTATATCTTTTGCATTTGATACTGCATCCTGAAATGCTTCGATTATTCGAAAGTCGATATGAAAAAATCAAGGCCGGTCAGGAAGAAGCATTTTTACGCAAAACGAAGGATAATAGAGAATCTGAGTCAATGACCAACTCTATTTTGACAAAAATATCGATTGATAAAACAGAATTCGCGGGACCATTGGATTTCAATAAAATTGCCAAAGGAGCCAGATATAATGTTCGAATATCCATCTGTAATACACTTGCTGCATTGATGAGGGAAAAGGGCCGGGAGCTTGCAAAAAAAATACTTCCATTTACCGAGAATTTCGATGAAGCTCAATTCGATTCAATGTATAACCACGCGCTTAACAGGAACGAAATTTCGTGGTTCGGTGTTAAACTGTTACAAAAAGCGGGAGTGATATTCAGTCTGACCGATGAACAGGAGCTGAAGTTAAAGTCGTACATTGTAGAGGATGTAACGAAAATATTAAAGGGTGGGTTAATAACAAATGAAATAAAACTGGAAACCCATCTATTGAAATTGAGGAAAGACGAATATCTGGGCAATATAAATGAAACGCTGTGTAGATATTTAAATAACTCCCAAATCAATTATATTTTCGCTCCTCCGGGAACCGGTAAAACCGAATGGGTGAAAATGATGAGCAAGAAACATCCTGTTATCATCCTCATGCCTTTTATCTCGACAATAAAAAATAAAGCTAAAGACTTTGCTATTGAAGATATGGTAGATGAAGATGAAGATGAGCCAACTCTGGAGAAAATTCAAGCTAAGTATCCTGATTGTGATATCATATATGGAACTAAGCCACTTGAATTAACAGGGAAGCGTTCGGTGATTATGACTTTTGACAAATTTGCCCACATCAAAAAGCGTGATATAGAAAAGATATCCTATTTGTATAAATACCTCGTTATAGATGAGTCTCATCTGCTTTTTCTTTCAGGATATAGAATAAAAGCGATGGGAAATGTAATCGAAAAAATAGGTGCCTTTTTCGAAGAAAGTTGTTCTGACTCGAGAAGAATAAAAATTGTTCTGATGACAGGAACATCAATTTTCGAAGATCACTTTTTTACGAACCTCAACCACATACAAGTTGAAAAAGAAACTACGCGAAAAAAAAGTATCAATATCTCTGTTTGTTTTAACACCATCCATGCTCAATTAGGTGCCGCAAAAGCCGCAGCAGATGCGATTAAAAATGGTAAAAAAGTCATTATACCAACCAATCAGGGCGATAGTAATTGTCACTTCTGGGTCGGAATGATTGGCTACATATTAGGCTATGACCCGAATTTTGGTATTTTCAAAAGGGTTAATCAGGATAGAGATCTGAATATTAGTGTGATCAAGAAAAGTTCAATATCCAATTTCGATCTTATATTCGCAACCAACTATCTTTCTGTTGGAATCGATATTAATGACTCATCGGACTTCGTATTCATTTACTGTGGTGCCAAGTTCATTCCTCAAGAAATCGAACAGTTCAATAATCGTATTCGAAAGTCAAATATAGAGTGTAAATTGTTTTTCGATTGCACCACTGGAGGTAAAATAAAAACTAATTTATACAATAGTAAAATATCATTGGATTTGGAAGAAGAGCTACAATCTGAGTACTATAGTCGACTTTATGCGGACAATGACAGTATTAATTCCTTTCGGATGAGAGTGTCGGGTTGTAATAAAGAGGAAATAATTACTGGTGATATCAATACAATTGGACAGAAAAGCGACTATGAGTACTTTTTTGTGAATCACGATCACGAATATTCTCTAGATATCATGGAAAAGCAACTTCGAATGACATTGAAGGCTCCCTACTTTTATGCAAATATCTTAATTAATTATGGTTACGATGTGACATTCTCGCCTCCTATTTTCAAGGATTTGACTGAAAATGATAAAGCTATCTTAGATTCAGGTAAATCATCAGCCGCAATGTATATTTTTACCCGAGAACAATTAATCATATATCTAATTAAAGATGTTGCGGAGAAAAGACAAATGGCAAGTCCTGCCGGAACAAACATAGGTTCCATCCGAACAGTGATCAAAACACTCTATGACAATCTCAAAAAATCAGGTACTGTAGAAGTAAATATGTCTTCAATACTCGTTGAAGATCTCCATATATCGTCTTTTTTCGAAGTTGTGTTCGATGACGAAAATAAGCCCCAAAAGGTATTCGTCAAGGATAAAGAAATTTACGAAAAATATATGGAAAAGGCTGTTGTTCTGAGTCGCTTCTACACTTGGGAAACAATAGAAAAATTCCTTCCAAAAATGAAGGATTCTGAAACGGGTAAGCTAAGTATCGCTCTTCTGAACAGATATGTACATCTCATAAGAATAATCATTGCCGATAAAAATGATCACATTGTTGAAGCCGATGCAGGTGTACTGAAATCAATATATAAAGCTCTTGATGAATTGAATACTCTCGGGAAATGGTTATCGGGTGAACAACATAAGTCGTTTCTGGCGGAATTGGTTAAACGATATTGTGAAGCTATTGAAGTGGCTGGTAAATCGCAACATTATAAAAAATCTATTGAAGCTAGAATAAATAGAATTCTTAACACCATCGCTGATTATAAAAGGAAAAAAGGATTTGTGATGCTAACTCTCAGTTATATTCCCAGTCCCGATTATAGGGATTGGGATAAAACAAATCAAACGCAACACTGGTTATTTAGTAAGACCGGTACTCCCCAAATAGAAAGCGAATTGGGAACAGTACTAAAACATACGATGCCTATCGATCAATTATTGGTAGCAAAAACCGATATTCCTTTCAATGAAATGACCACTGGAGAAAAAATCGAGTGGTTTCTGGATGCAACTGACGAAGAATTAAAACAATATGCTGAAAATAATAGCCGCATCAATGATATCATCAATTTCGAAGGTGCAAAAGGCCTATTTTGAGAATGTATGATCCCTTTATTTGACAATAGTGCATTTAACACCCTTAAAGCTCATGTTTTTAAGGGTGTTACTTATGATGAAATGCAGGCGTATAAAAACGGTGTTATCAAAAAAATATATACAGACCTAGATACACTCTTGATTGACAACATCAAGCATGTTGATCTGATTCTAAGGACATTGGCGTTCATATATTATGGTGTGGTTGTAATTAATGGCAAGAGTTTCGGCCACTCCTCATATAACAAACCCTCTTCGGGTGGGATATGGAGGCCGAAACCTAATGGCAAGTCCTCGAAATCGTCATTTACAATGATATCTGGATCGTCTGAGATTTTTATTCGGGAGTGTAAATTAAACTCTGTCTGTTGTATTTTTCCACTACAAAATTACCATTAAAATTTAAAGAACAAGTTTTATTTTGAATTTTTCTGGTAGCCTTTCAGGGGCGCGCCCCTGAAAGGCTACCAGAAAAATTTTGCCT
>JAVBPN010000266.1:0-9268 GCA_031549585.1 Bacteroidales bacterium | reverse complement strand
AAAGACAAAACGGAAATCAGCAGTATGTCCCGGCTGTTGACCAAATTAACCGGTTCGCTCAATGAAATAGCCCAGTTTGCCGATCAAATTGGAAAAGGTAATCTGGATGTAAAATACGAATTACGGGGAGATCAAGATCGCCTGGGAGAAGTCATGTTGGACATGCGTAGTAATTTAGTGGAATCCGAAAAAGAGAAAAAGCTTCGGGATGCGGAAGAATATAAAAGGAATTGGGCAACGGTAGGTTTGGCTAAGTTTGCCGAAATACTTCGTCAAAATAACAATGATTTGACTGCCTTATCGCAAGATATTATTCGTCATTTATTGAAATATGTGCAAGCCAATCAAGGCGGAATTTTCATTTTGAATGACGAAAACCCCAAGCGTCCGGTGTTGGAATTACAAGCTTGTTATGCGTACGAGCGTAAGAAATTTCTTCAAAAAACGATTGAACCCGGCGAAGGATTGGTCGGAACTTGTTTCTTAGAGCGCCAATCAATTTATATTACCGAAGTGCCCAGAGATTATATCCAGATTACTTCGGGGTTAGGTGATGATCCTCCACGCGCTTTGTTCTTAGTTCCTTTGAAAGTAAATGAGGAGATATATGGAATTATTGAAATAGCCTCATTTAAACTGTTGGAACCTTACGAACGGGAGTTTGTGGAAAAGGTGGCTGAAAGTATTGCTGCGACCATTTCGTCGGTAAAGACCAATATCCATACCAGTCAATTATTGGAAATATCAGTAAAACAAGCTGATGAATTGGCCAGGCAAGAAGAAGAACTGCGCCAGAATATGGAAGAAATGCAAGCAACGCAAGAGGAGATGCGCCGCCGTGAAATTGAGTTGTCTGATACGTTGGAACAAATGGAGGCAATACGTAAGATTAGCGAAATCAAGGAAAACGAAATGAATAGACTATATGATTCCATTGTTGCTTCGTTTGACGTGGTCGAATTCTCACCAGATGGCCATATAATCAATGTGAATCAAAATGTGATCAATTCACATTACAATGCCACTAAGGAAACTTTTATCGGAAGAACACTGGCTGACGTTTCACAAGAACCGCCCGAAATAATAGAAGAGGCTTTTGTACAACTGAGAAAAGGCATTCCGCAAGAAATTATTCAGGATATCATTATTAACGGACGCGGAACAAAGTTTAATAACAAACTCGTTCCTATGATTGGCCCTGATGGCGAATTGTATAAGGTAATACTTTATGCTTATAAGGTTTAGCCTAAACCTTACGTATTTATAATCCGATGAATTTAAAATTTACCAAAGACATGAGGCTGTCTCAAAAGTCAAGAATCATGGCTGAATTGCAAATTCAGCCAAACATAAGTATTTGTATTAAAGCCCTATACTGTTGAGCGGAATTTGTAATTCCGCTTGAAAAACAGACTTTTGAGACAGCCTCGTGCTATTATGTGGGGATTATTATACTATTCTTTTTGCGAAACAGAAACATTACCATTGCTCCGGTGGCGGACATAACTGTCATTGATATTACGGGCATTTTTGTAGCCGTTGTAAAATTCGGGATTGGATTCCTTGTAGCAGGCTACAAGCTTGTCCAGCTTATCATAAAGCACTGAATCGGCGGCGGCAAGCAATTGCACCAGATTACCGGTATGCTGTTTACGTTCGTTAATCACCGAGCGCGGCGAAACGATTAATGATTCATAGCCAAGTAGAGCTGCATCCAAGGCTTGACGGCCGGCATCGGTTATGCCATATTCTGTCAGTTCTCCAGCATACTCGGCAGCTTTCTGCGCTATATTCCTGGCTAATGCCAATACTTCATTGCTGTGAGATCTGTAAAATGTGCTTTTATTTACTGACATTTTTTGCATCAGCTCCTTTTTTTGACGCTCATAGGCATATACATATAAAGCATTGGCCATAGATATACAAGATTGCACCAAGATTACTTCGGCATCACCTTTCTGCGCTGTAGTGCCTTTAAGAGCTACCCCCGCTTGTTTTTCCACAGTGAGCTTGATATCGCTCACACAGTTTTCCAATTCATCTACTGCTCTTCCAAAAGCGGAAATGTTTGCATACACATCCGCACGGTTGCGACAATATTTCAATACTGTTTGAAACATGTTTAGTTTTTCATTCTGTCGATCATTCATACGATTAAGTTTTTAGTGAAACATTTTGATTTATTTATTCACCGGATAGTTAAGGTGTTTCTCTGTTAAAAAATATCTCTATACAAAAACTTTTTCGTACAAAAGTTATACCCATTTTTCAAAAAATAGATAATAAATGTTGTTTTGTGGAATATATATTGTGAAAATTATTTTTAAATGTTTATTGTCTGATTTAGCAACCACACATTCACGTCTTACATCCATGCATGAATATATTACAATGACACATTTGCATCTTACGTTCATGCATTCGTTTCTTACATCCGTGCATTTGCTTCTTACATTGATGCATTTGAATCTTACATGCGTGCATTTATATCTTACGTCCGTACATTTACATCTTACATTGATACATTTGTTTCTTACATCCGTACATTTGAATCTTACACGTGTGCATTTGCATCTTACAATAAAGTATTCCCCACGTTCATCGGCATTTACCTACGGTGAGTCGCTTCGCTAAGTTGTAATGCCGATGTTTGAAATGGGTAAACCTTTAGCTCGCTACAGGCAATTTTAAATTCACCAAAAATAAAGAGCGGCAAAACATTTGCCGCTCAACGATAGAGAGAGAAACCCTCAATGTTCTACAGCTGCACACCCCTATCTCTAAGGGCTTTTTGCACTTGCACATAAGACAGTTGCCGTGGAGTTACTCCCTGCCGAACGCTCAGTACAGCAGCCGCACCAGCCGCCTGCCCCATTTCCATCATGTTGCCCATGGATTTACCAGCGGCCAGTCCCTCGTGGGTATAGGAACCGCAACGTCCCGCTGCCATAAGTCCTTCAATATTTTTGACCAAAAGTGCCCTATAGGGAAAACCATAGCCGGATACCATGCTTAGACGCTCCCCTGACCTGGGAAGGCCTGCCTGATCCACGGCGCCATAGCGCTTGGCAACCACATCTTTAAATTCTGCACCCTGAGCATCATCCATGCTGACCACATAATCCCCCATTACACGCCGGGTTTCCCTGACGCCCACAGTAGCGCCGGTGCGCACCAAACAGCAATTTTCCAGGCCCGGAATGAGTTTTCTGGAAAAAGCCATGAAGTCCATGACCACCTGCAGGCATATCCTTTCTGCTGCAGTGGAATCTCTGGGATCCACGGCATTTAAAGGGCCAACATTCCGCAATCCGCCGTTGTTTACGCTGACAACGCCAGGAATGGAGGTGCGGTCGAAGGAATAGAAAGTGGAAACGCTGTATCCAATTTCCGCCGCCTTATTGATGATTTCGGGGAATTTTTTGACTTCATCGGTGTTGTAGAATTGAAATAACCTGTCGGTATCCACGTTTGCCAGCATGAAGCCAAGAGTGATAGGCATGATTGCGCCGTTATCCTCTTTGCCAACGAAAGTCTGTGCCCCTGCATGGTAGCTTAAATCGCCATCACCTGTACAGTCTATGAATACATCAGCGTAGAAGACGGCGCTTCCATCCTTGGTTCCTACCGTCACTTGTTTTATTACGCCATTTTCTACCTTAGCTCCGATAACGGGGCTGTTGAGTCTATATTTGCAGCCGTATTGCTCTAGTAACTCAAATAGGCCAAGGCGCAAATAGTCCGGATGAATGTGTAGGCCATCGCCGTCTACCCACGTTATTTTACCTTCTACAAAGGCATCGCTTCCGTAGCTTTCGATTTTGCTAACCAGCATTTCGTGGGTAAAGCCCCTGGATCCGCCGTTCAGCTTTATACGGTTCATAGGCATCCAAAGGGAAGTTGCAGCCACGCCACCCATGAAGGAACGCGCTTCTAATAGAAGGGTTTTTGCACCCATGGAGGAAGCAGCTAAGGCAGCAGCAATGCCAGCCGGCCCAGCTCCTGCTACGATGACCTCGAAGTGGTCGCCATTATTGGGAGTGCTGGCTTTTTTGAATTTTTCCTTGTCGATAGGGCCTCTAATAGCCGCATTACTCCTATTGCCAATATCCACTGATGTATTATTGTGTCCCAATGCACTTCCCATTGCATAGTTGGGTATAACGCTAAAAGCAGCAACCGTTGCAGCCGTTGCCGTCTTACCTAAAAAGGTTCTTCTTGATACTTTGTTTTTCATAATATTTAGCCATTTGTTTTTTAACCGAAAAATTACACTTGATTTAATTATAATTTAAGCCATTGCAAAGTTTTAAAAAAAAATGATATACAAAAGTTTTTTGACAAAAATTTATACTTAACCTTATTGAAAAGAAAGGTAAATGTAGAAACAAGTAGCCGGAATGTCCTCACATTCATCAATATTTGACATGGGAGCATTTAATTAACCAAAAGATACAGAGCGGCAAAACATTTGCCGCTCAACAGGTCTTGTATTCAAAAACTAACAGATCAAATACACGTGATAAACTCATAGAAACTACAAACCCGTTCTACAATGATGTCCAACGTCCGGGCTCTTGCTACCAAAGGCCACATGGTGCCTCCACCCATGTAATTGTTTGGGGCAATGATCTCATTATTGATTTTCTCTTCGCTGTCCCGGTATTTCAACCATTCACGTTGGGCATCCCTCAGTTTAACTTTATCTCCATCCGATAACTTATTCATCAGCAGCCGGTAGTATTTGTTCAGCAATTTATCATACTCTGTCATACGATATGAAATCGAGTTGTGCATGTCCATGGTGGAATAATGCCCGTCATCTTCCAAAAAGGCAATGGTACGTTCGATTCGCATGGTATCGGTGACAAACTCAATTTCAAAAGCGTCGTCTTCTTTATCCCATTCACCATTTCTAATCATCTTATCTACGTATGTTTTGACCGCCCGATCAGCTTTTTGACGGTAAGGTTTGATTTCTTCTTCGCTCCATTGGGCAAAACACCATTGTTTGGTCAGCAACAACAGCGATAACAAAAGGATATTCTTCATGCGTTGATTTTTATTGTTTTGTGCAAAATTATTCAAATTCTGCCAACTCATCATTTGTTCTATACAATATTGCAAATGTTGCTTAACAGTGAAGGATTACCGCTCAATTATGCGGAGAAATGAATAAAACCCAAACAAGCCTCTAGTTAGTTTTGTGTTTTCTATAACCGGTAGTGCATTTAGAAAATGAGTTTCATTTACTTTTTTGGCTAAAGCCCTTATAATGAATCAAATTTATAACCGTCAGCTAAAGCTGGACGGCAATGAAACTCATCAAATCCATTGCCGTTGGATTACTCGCCTTCGGCTCGTGAAATCGCTTCGCTAAGTTTATCCAACGGATGATAAATGAAATATTATTAAGGCTTTAGCCAAATTACAATTTAGAGATTTTCTCCAAATACACTATGGGTTTTCTATATTATCTAATTATCTGAATTCATAATCCTCCTTCGTCCAAGTTATTTCCTATTTCCCTGATGTATTCACGCTGCTTATTCAGAAACTCAAATCGCTGTATTTCACCACTTCGACTTATTAATATCGAAAACTTTTTTAATGATTCGATCCATTCCTTATGCAAATCACAAATTTTAACATTGACTGATTCTAATGCATTGATCGAATATACCCGCAACAAACAGTAGGCTTGGTTGTCATATTCAACATGCAGGTAAGATGATTCTAAATCAATCGATGATAGGAATATTTCCACTTTTCCGCCATTAGGACTTTCGCCGTTAAGCGCCAATTCTTCAATATAATCAACGATTTCAAGTAATTCCTTTTTTAATTTTTCTAATTCATTTTCTGAGATCAGATTTCTCCGGAAGAAATAGTTGATTTCACGGATAATTGGTTGAAAAATCTGCCGGCTCATGATAATGGTAAAGAACGGTATATGTTGTGCAATGGCAAAAAACTTTTTCTGCGCACTCGTGATTTGATCGGGAAGATCAAATTCGGATAACAAAAAATTGGGGGTTACTTTCTGTGTTTGATAAAGCCATCTGTAAAACCGAAATTTTGACAACTCCGGCCGGTTATGTAAAAGAATATATGACAGGGTATTGATGGCTATCCTTAAATGGAAATTGCTTGAGGATATTGTTCTTTGAAGAAGATTGCCGTAATTCTGCATTGCTTCGGCATAAACCTCCGCAGGTTCTGCCGGATTGAGCAATTGTAAATCAAAAATAGCTTTTTTAGGCTTTTTGACACCGATGATTCGGTCGAGGGAAAAATCAAGCTCGGAAGAAATCCGAGCCACTTCGTCTAAGGTAAAGGGAACGTCACCCCTCACTCTCCGGTATACCGATACTTTTCCGATACGTAGAATATCCGCCAAAAAATCGCCGATGTTCTTACCTTCAGGCATATAACTACGAATAGTCGCAATCAATTGTTGATGTATATTTTGATCCATTTCATTACATGATTTAGCACATCTAAGATGTGCAAGTTATTGTTCTTTTAAATTAATTCCACATACTCTACCAAAACAAACAAACTTTTTCCGCGAGAATTCAACACCATCGAAACACATACTATCACTAATTGTTCCATACGATCAATATCTTACACATAAATCACACCTAAAATAAGATATACCATTTTATGTTTGATCTAATCAATACCATAAAAACAAAAAGCTAAGAAAATCGGAGTTTAGCATTTTCCCGGTATATTTTTCTTTGCAAATCCACTATTTGCAGTTTGATTGCCAGAAAATTCGCTCGATTGGCCTTTTATTTTTGCTATAACCGGTTGTTCACTTTGTATATCAACACATGTTTTTGTCAATTTACATGCGTCATCACGTGTCTTGATCCATATACTCATGTGATTCTTATTTAGCTAAGCATTTCATATTACATCATTCCACGAAAACATACAATAGCAAAGGATTTGCTCACGTCCGGCTGTTCATTTGTCCATGATGTAAATTACGACACAAATTTACATTTAACACATTAATTGATAGTTTCTTAATGCGAATCGAAGCATTCCAAAATCACCAAATATTGTATCATTGTGATTTCTGTGATGCAAATTTTGACATTTGTGTAGGAAATTGCCTGTAAAAAGTTTCTAAAAATGAAAATAACCTTTAAAAAATTGAAATCATATACTTTACAATTTGTAAGCAGGAGGTTTTGTTAACTTATTATGTACCTCAAGATACTATTTTCTTAATTTCTGAATTTTACAATTATTTTGGAGTGATTTGTAAAAGAAGTGTCCATTGAACCTTTTTTTCTCAAAATCTGTTATATATCATGTTATAAGTTAAAAATATTGAATCATGAAGAATACGGATGTAAACAATGAAATATACGATGGAGAAGTTCATCAAAAAATAGATGATATTGTTGAGGAAACGAAGGAAATGATTTTGGATGAACCCGAAGAGCCACAAAAGCCCAATGCAGATCATGTAAGCGATCAGGAAATAAGAAAGACGATCGAATTCCTGAATCCGGATGGAAGCAGTATGGAAAGCAGAGGGTAAAATATAAATCACACCTCTCCCCTACTATCGTTTTAGTAAAAAGATAGTAAAGTAAATATCAGATTCACTTACTTAAAGAATCACAACTACAATCCATTGCTTCCGTCTTCATATTTACCTACGACCGCTATTCGTAGGTGTTGTCCCTGTCGTTTGAGTCTGGTTGGGGCTTGAGCTTACGTCCCCGCGCCGGTTTTGACCTGATGTTTCACTCGCCGGTTGATTAGAACGTCCCGGATTGGTATTCCCCACTGATCCCGAACGACCAGCACTAGAAGGCGGCGGGTCAACAGGCCTTATGCTACTACCCGTATTCGGATTCCTGGAAGGAAGCCCTTGCTGAGCACTTCCCTGCTCCACTCTACCTGGAACCGGTTGAGGACGAGTAACAGGTGGTTTAGGCGGTTCGACAACCGGTGGCCGTTCAACAGGCATAGGCCTGACCGGATAGTCCGGATATACAACAATTGGCGGCGGCGGAGGTAGAGGGATATATTCCATGTCATCCCCCAAAAATTCATATCTGACCAATTGGTCATTCACAAATTCTAACGCATATAATTCATTACTATGGGTCTTATACTGCAATACTTCCTGATACCCATATTCGGTTTGGCTCACTACCAATATTCTTTGGGGAGGTCCAAACATATGTTCCACATCGCCTCTGGTCATTCCTAACCTCAAACGGTCAACGGTTACCATTCGAGAAGTCCCACAAGCCGCCAAAAACATCAATAACAATAGTAAAAAAGTTGAAGTTTTCATTTTTAGCGATTTTAAAGTAATACAAAATGCCCTATATTACTTCTACTGCAAAAACCGGACATAAAATTCGTAATCAATTCCTTTTTCAGAATATTTTGTGGAATAACGGAACGTAATTTCGATAATATTACGCTCCAAGTCGGTAATATACTGTTCTTCATGTAAATTATTAGCTATTTTTTAAATTAGAGATCGTACATACAGTTTCGTGTTAAAGGTTTATTTTTTCGCTTTAAAGTAAAACATAAGTTCTGTTGAATGCTTTTGGTTATTTTTGAGGATTATTCGTATCATTGAATGAATCAAAGATGATTTTTATCATTATCTGATAATTTCTAACCCATTAATACTTATTACAGATGAAAATAGAAAAAGTTTCCGAGGAGTTCGCTTCCGATTGTTTTAAACAAGGCATTGATTGCTCTCAGATTGTGATGGGATATGCAGCTGATAAGACCGGCATCGACAGTGACAAAGCGCTTAAGGTATCTGCCGCATTTGGAGGCGGAATGTGGGCCGGACGTACATGTGGTTGTGTAGCAGGAGCTTTAATGGTTTTAGGTTTGAAATATGGTTATAGTGAGCCGGGTGCAACCGAACAAAAGAACACGTTGCTTGCCAAAAAAGCAGAATTTGAACAAAAATTTGCTGCCGAAAACAAAAGCGTTATCTGCAAGGAAATTCTGGGTTATGATTTAAGTGTACCGGAAGAAATGAATCAGATTATGGAGAAAAACCTTCTTTTCACCGTATGTCCGAAAGTCGTTTGTTCGGCTTGTAAAATTCTGGATGAGGTTCTATAATTGTTGGTAGGCTATGTTTGGAAAAATTGACAAAGCTTTCCGAAAATCTCTTTCTGGCATAGCATTGAGTAAACCGGAGATTGTTGATTTACTAGAAATAAGTACTTTTTCCGATGAATGTAATTATCTGAGG
>JAVBPN010000354.1:0-8114 GCA_031549585.1 Bacteroidales bacterium | reverse complement strand
ATTTTGATAAATTTTAAATTACCTGGTAGGTAATCGAAAGTGGCAAAGGTATATATAAGTTCGAATATTGGAGAAAAAAATGAATTTTGTAGAATGATTTTTTAATTTTTATAATTATGTTTGTCTTTACTTTACTGGACTTAATTTATAACAATTGAAGTGATGAAATCAAGACAATTATTACACAGATCAGATTTATTGTTGCGTTCGTTATGTATTTTCTTGCTTGCGGCATTATTTTTTTCTTTTATGGGTTTAACCGAAGCAAATGCACAATCCTACCATGCTGAAGATATCAATAAATTGAGGGATTTCTTGAGCCAAGTATCTTACGAATCGAGTAAATTAAATATAGAACAGTTATGGACAGGAGGTGTTATTCCATCAGATTGGAAAACAGGCTCTGATTATACTTGGGTGTCAGATATTAGCGGAATCGAGTGGGAAGAAGTTTCCGGAGAAGAATACATAAAAGAGATACGCTGGGTTAATAAAAAATTGGCAGGTGATTTGGATTTATCGGACTTGCCTCATTTCACATTTTTAAATTGTGGTGCTAACTATTTAACATCCTTGAATTGTGACAATTGTCCGAACTTATTTGCAATAACCTGTCAGAATAGTCCTAATTTAACAACAGTGAGTAGCGTAGGTTCTTGCGTTTATAACCTGCATTTGCAATATTGTTCAAACCTGAAAATCCTGAAAGCTGATGGTCACGAAAGCCTGAATTGGACAGAAATTGTTCAATATTTGCCTGCTTTGGAAGAATTTTATTGTGTCGGCACCGACGAGCATAAAATTGAGAATTTAGATATATCGAACAGGTCAAATCTGAAAATTGTAGATTGTTCTAAAAATAATATCGAGGCCTTGGATTTGTCAGGCCTTCCGAATTTAGAAATCTTAAATTGTTCTGATAATCAAATTGCAGAATTGGATATATCCGGATTGTCGAATTTGACTGATTTGAATTGTAGTAAAAATCGTATCAAGCTGGATATAATCAAGGATATGTTAAATGATGCACCCGGAGGTTGTACAATATCCGCAACTGATCAGTTTGATGTGTTATTTGAACAGCGTGAAATAATTGCTTACGATGAACTTGACTTAACTTCTCTTTCAAGTTCAACCAGTGTTGATGGTGATTTTTTTATTGAAAGGGAAGATGGAGAACACATTGAGATCGATGAGAATTACACGATATCCGATAGGAAAATTATATTTCACAACCCGGGTTGGTACACAGTCACTGTACATCCGGGAGAGATGGATAGTTATGGTGAAATCGTATGTGGTGTGCGGGTTTGTGTTGGTGTGAACATTGAGTGTTTGCTATATGATGTAAATTTTGTTACACTTCCCGGTAAAGTGTTTATTTACCCGGTTTCAGAGCATTCCGGACATCAAGTGGCTGACACGTCGGAGCTGATACAACCGGCAACGCAAAAATTTTTCTGGGAAGGAGAATATTGGTTTTATGCTATACCCGACGATCCCAGCTATGCTCCTTCATACTTCAATTACAGCGATAAGCCATCTCCTGTGGGATGGCAAGATGCCGATATTATCGATATTCAATCAATGGGTTTGGATCATAGTGGATCGGTTTCTCTTATGATATTTTTGGCGAAGATAGATGCTATCACTGACCAGCCCGGCGCCGGAAAAATTACCATCGATGGGACAGTCGTGGATAATGGTGATGTGGCAGAACCATTTAAATCTGTTATGGCAAGGCCTGTGGCGTATGCTACGGTGATTCTCTATGGCAAACCAAGGGCGAAGAAAGACGGTAAAAGTATATTGGATAGCCCTTATGCCGGTTATAGCATCATAGCGCAAATGCAAACTGATGATGATGGCTATTTCACATTTGGAGAAGTAACAGATGCATACGAATATCTTTTGCATGTGGAAATGGCTGGGTATACTATGGCTACTACACTTGCCATTAACCCTGATGACGGATATACCGTTTATAAAGTACAATGTCTGGCCGACGTAAGTACATTGATTATTACGGGAGAGATCAATAAATCGGGCAAAATATCTTCAGCGCATATGTCCGAAGCCATACCGTTAAAAATCTATCCCAATCCCAGCAATGGGCGTTTTGTAATCGAGTTCGACGAACAAGGAATATATCAAATCACGGTGGTCAGCCTCACCGGCAGCCTGATGTTTAAAACACAATTGACAAGCCAAACCTCTTTTATTGATATGAGCCCATATCCGGCAGGTATTTATTTGATAAATATTGTTGGAGATAAGAAGCAATCGGTGATACGTATTGTGAAAAACGAATAATGGTTTTAAACCGATGATGCATTTAGAAAATGAGTTTCATTTATTGTTTTGGCTAAAGCCCTTATAATGAATCAAATTCATTGCCGTCCAGCTTTAGCCAACGGATTACTTTTGGATTCCTTAGGCATACTTTCCGACAATCATAATTTGTTGTTATTTTTTATAAAAAAGCAGTAGATTTGCAATCGTATCTGGACGATGCATCAACCAATGAATTTATTCTCGCAAACCTGCTTCAAAATTTTGATATTTATACTGATCCTTCAATGGATGGGTGAAGCAGTGGTATCGGGTCAGTTTTACAACGGACACCGGATGACATTTGGGAAGAATCGTGTTCAATATAATGATTTTTATTGGTCATATTATCGTTTCGAGCGTTTTGATATTTACTTCAATCAGGAAGGAAACGAGTTAGCGCAATACACGGAAAAAGTAGCGCAGGAAGAGATGGACCGCGTCGAATCTCTATTTGACTATGTCATAGAAAAACGTATCATCTTCATTGTGTACAACAAATTAACCGATTACCGGCAAGGGAACATTGGGCTTGTAACCGGTACGGACGAATACAACACGGGAGGAGTTACCCGTATTGTCGATAACAAGGTATTTCTGTTTTTTGAAGGCGATCATGATTTGCTCAACAAACAGATTAAAGCATCGGTAGCGGAGATCATCTTCAATGAGATGATTTATGGAAGCGCATTGCGTGAAAACATGGCAACGTCGGTTACGATGAAAATTCCCGATTGGTATCAAAAAGGTTTGATTTCGTATATCTCCGAACCGTGGAGTGTGGAGATGGAAGACCGCATTAAAGACGGCATGGCAAGTGGCCGTTATGTCAAGCTCACCCGGTTGACAGGCGAAGATGCCGTATGGGCGGGACATTCTTTTTGGCGGTACATCGAAAAAACGTATGGAGCGGCTGTTATTTCGCAAATCGTATACTTAACCCGTTTGAATAAAAGCCTAAAAAACGGATTTATGGCGGTGTTGGGTAGCGATATGAAAATGCTTGTCAAAGAGTGGCAGGATTTTTACAAAAAAGAGTATGCTGAAGAAGACGGCAATCCATATCCTGATACCAAACCGTTGTTGAAAAGGCCTAAGAAAAACCGGGTATTGGAGAAACCGAAAATAAGCCCCAATGGGCGTTATTTGGCTTATGTGACCAATGATATGGGGCAATACAGAATATGGCTCCGGGATGTGGAAACAGGGAAACAAAAGCGGATATTCAAACGGGAACAAAAGTTGGAACAAATACAGGATTACACTTTTCCGGTATTGGCATGGCATCCGTCCGGCGATATCTTGTTATTCATATATGAGGAAAAAGGCGGTATCAAGATGACATTTTACAACACGCAAACCAAAGATATGAGTACGCGCAACTTGCTGTATTTCGACAAAATATTAGATGCCAGCTTTTCGCCTGATGGCGGCAAATTGGTGATGTCGGCATACCGTTTCGGGCGGTCGGATATATATGTCCATACATTGGCTTCGGGTACGAATGAAGTTATTACGGATGATATGGCTGACGATTATAATCCGAAATTTATCGATAACGGCAGAAAGATCATATTTTCATCCAATCGTTCTGACGATTCGCTTCACTATGACGGATCGGTATTGAGACGTTTATCGCCAAACAGGACTTTGTATGTCTATGACTATGCGAAGAAATCTCAAACATTAGTGCCGCTTGAAGCAGAAAATTATGCCAATCAAACGGAACCATTTGAATTGGGCAAAAATGAATACGCATATTTGAGCGACCAGAGCGGTATAGTCAACAGGTATGTTGCCAAATTCGATAGTGTCATTAACTTTGTCGATACCACAACTCATTACCGCTATACTACCCAATCAAACCCAATAACCAATTATTCGCGAAACATATTAGATCATGATTTGGCAAGCGGGCATAGTTTAAACTTATTTCGTGCTAAAGGGCGGTACAATCTGTATTATGAGCCTTTAAGCACCACGTCTTTGGAGAAATTGCCGGAAACTTCTTACCATAAGGAAGTAGTCAAAAAATACAGGGAAGCCGACAGTTTGGAGTACATTGCCCGCACAGCTATTCCTGCTATATTGCTTGACGATGGAAATATCCTCACACCCGAAGGTGACACCATCAAATTCGATATGAACAGGGTAAATATTTACCAATATGTGTTTGAGGTGGAAAAAATGAATTTTTACCAGAATGAATTTCACTTGTCCGATTATCAAGTCACTAATGATTCAATTGAAGCCGAACGCAAAAAGATACGGATTTACGAGACTGCATTTTATCCAAATTACTTAGTTTCTCAAGTTGATTTTAGCTTTTTGGAAACTTCGTATCAGGCATATACCGGAGGGGCTGTATACTACAATCCGGGGTTTAATTTGTTATTCAAAATAGGGACAAGCGATTTATTTGAAGATTATAAAATCATCGGAGGTGTTCGTTTTGGGCTCGATTTCAATAGCAACGAATATTTGTTGAGCTTTGAAAATCTGAAACACCGGTTGGATAGGCAGATCATTTTTCACCGGCAGGCTTATCAAAGTGAAGCTGTGGATGAGAACAACACGTATTATCCAATGAAAACGCATACTCATGAATTATTGTATGCACTTCGTTACCCTTTGACGCAGACTTTTGCTCTCAAAGGAACCGTATCGTTCCGTGATGACCGGAATGTTTTTTTGTCGGATAACTGGGTTCCGGCTACATTAGGAATGGATACTTATCACCGCATGTGGGCAGGATTGAGGTTGGAAGCTATTTTTGACAATACCCGGCAGATTGGTATCAATATCCCCAGTGGTTGGCGATATAAGGTTTTTGGAGAAACGTATTGGCAACTTAACGAAGCATCTGATTTGTATGTAATAGGTGCAGACTTTAGGCATTATCAGGTTTTACACCGTAATTTGATTTGGGCAAGCCGTTTTGCAGCGAGTTCGTCATTTGGCCGGAGCCGTTTGCTTTACTACTTGGGTAGTTTGGATAATTGGATTACTTTTTTTGGCAATAGGCAGGTTTTTGATGGAACTGTACGGGTTGATCGTCAGGAAAAATATGCTTATCAGGCATTGGCAACCAACATGCGCGGATTTATTCAGAATATCCGCAATGGAAACAACTTTGCATTAATCAACAACGAAATCCGTTGGCCTTTCATCCAATACTTTTCTAACTATCCGATGTCTAACTTCTGGTCGAGCTTGCAGGTAGTCGGATTCTTTGATGTGGGAACGGCTTGGTCGGGTGTTTCGCCTTTCCGGCAGACCAGTGCATACGATTATGATGTGATTAGTAACGATGGAGGAGGGATGACGCTTACCATTGAAAGTGGAAGAGATCCAATTGTGTATGGATACGGAGTAGGTTTGCGGGCGCAATTGTTGGGTTACTTCATGCGGTTTGATTGGGCATGGGGTGTTGAGAATGGAATCGTATTGCCCAACATATTTTATTTTTCCATGAGTTTGGATTTTTAGAATTAACGCAAAACGAAATAAAATCAATAATAAACGTCATTGCGAGCGATAGCGAAGCAATAACGAGAAAAACGATCATAATATGTCAAAAAGAAAAATACGGGTGCGTTTTGCCCCAAGCCCTACAGGACCGCTTCACATTGGAGGCGCTCGTACGGCCTTATACAATTACCTATTTGCACGGCAACATGGCGGCGATATGATCCTTCGGATTGAAGATACGGATCGTACGCGTTTTGTGCCGGGAGCTGAGCAATACATCATTGAAGCCCTCACTTGGTTAGGCATTCGTTTTGATGAAGGAGTTCATGTGGGAGGCCCTTGTGCACCCTACCGACAATCCGACCGGCAACCAATGTATCAGGAATATGCCGATCGGTTGATAGCTTCCGGTTGGGCTTATTATGCTTTTGATACGCCGGAAGATTTGGAAGCCAAGCGAAAAGAATATGAGCAAGAAAAGAAAACTTTTCAATACGATGCATCGACGCGTCACATGATGCGCAATTCGCTTACGCTTTCGGAACAGGAAACGAAACAAATGTTGGACAATGGAACGCCATATGTGGTTCGGTTTAAATTTCCGGCCGATACTGAGATTCACCTTGATGACCTGATTCGTGGCGAGGTAATTGTGAATTCCAATCAATTGGATGACAAAGTACTGTTCAAATCAGATGGTATGCCTACTTACCATTTGGCAAACATTGTGGATGATCATACAATGGACATTAGCCATGTCATTCGTGGAGAAGAATGGTTGCCTTCCGCACCTTTGCATGTAATGCTTTATAAGGCTTTTGGCTGGGAAGACACCATGCCGCATTTTGCCCATCTACCTTTGTTGCTTAAACCCGATGGCAATGGTAAACTAAGCAAACGTGATGGCGATCGGCTCGGATTTCCTGTATTTCCATTGCAATGGACTGATCCGCAAACAAAAGAAGTATCATCCGGATATCGTGAAAGTGGGTATTTCCCCGAAGCAGTAGTCAATATGTTGGCATTATTGGGCTGGCATCCCGGGACGGAACAGGAAGTTTTCAGTATAGATGAGCTGATTGAGCAATTTTCATTGGATCGCATCAATAAATCAGGCGCTAAGTTCGACTTGAAAAAAGCACATTGGTTCAATCACGAATATTTGATCAAGAAATCAGACGAAGAGCTAGCCGGTTTATTTATGCCTATTTTGACGAATAAAGGCATATCATCTGATTTATCTTATGTTGCTAAGATTTGTGGTTTGGTCAAAGAGCGGGTTGATTTTGTATCCGGAATATGGGATCAGGCATCGTTTTTCTTTATTGCGCCAGACCATTACGATGAAGAAACGATCAAAAAGCGGTGGAAAGAAAATACACCCAGCATTATGCAGGAAGTTCGGGAGCGGCTCAATGGATTAGCAGATTTCTCCGAGCAAGGTATTCATGACATGTTGCATGCTTATTCGGAAGAAAAAGGATTGGGCTTGGGACAGATTATGATCCCTTTGCGTATTGCTTTGGTAGGAGGGACATTTGGCCCTGATTTACAAGTTATAGCTTACTTATTGGGCAAAAAAGAAGTAGTTGCCCGAATCGACAGGATATTAGAAGCGCAAAAAAGATAATAAATTAACATCAGTTCGGGATAAGAATCCGAAGGATTCACATGTTTATAGATATTCGAACGGTTAATCATTTACGACTCCTTCGGAGTCGAACACCGGTTATTATGACCATTCTCTATAATTATGCAATTCCTTCGGAATTATAGCGTATAGTACGTTATCTCTTGATCCGCATCGTTTATTAAATTGCATTGATCCGTGATAAACTTGCGTTCACATGTAAAAGAAAACCATGTTGACGCAACAAGCTTGCGACAATGCGCAACGAAAAAATATCATGACGCAACAAGCTTGCGACAATGTGCAACGAAGAAACATTGTGACGCAATAAGCTTGCGTTAATACGCAACAAAGTTGCGCCGGCACACAACAAAGTTGTGTCGGTACGCAATAAAGTTGCGCGGTCATACAATAAAGTTGCGTTGTATCACAGCAAAGTCGTGTGATCATACAATAACGTTGCGTTGGCACACAATAAGATTGCGTCGACACACAATAAAGTTGTGTGGGTGTGCAACAAAGAAACGTTATGAATTAAATATCAGTTGATCCGTCATTGCGAACGAAGTGAAGCAATCCATGTATTTACGAAAGCATTTAAGTATGGGTCAAGAATTAATTTGTAAAAAAGAAAACCACAAGGGACACAAAGTTTTACACAAAGGGCACAAAGTTCTTTGTG
>JAVBPN010000080.1:0-7015 GCA_031549585.1 Bacteroidales bacterium | reverse complement strand
TTTTTATTTTTTCAAAAATTTTCATGATGTCCATGTCATTTCAACTTCTGATACCATACATTTTTTTATCGGAATATTGCCGTGTTTCACTTCAACAAAGGGTTTTCCGTCTTTTAATCCTACGTTTCCAAAGCCTGTGTTGGTTGACAGGAAAGAAGTGAAATTATTTCCAATTCTCGAATTGATATATAAGGTTCCGTCTACGGCATCAAAACGAATCCCTGTCAAACCTTCAAGCATTCCGTAGCTCGCCATAGCCCTGACATACCATGAACCGCATTCATATTCATTGAACGGATCGCGGATACGTCCGTCATATCGGCTGCGGCATGTGCGTACTATTTCCAGCCCCTTTTCTACTTCGCCTTCGAACATCAAGTGCGAAGCCACTTGGTATTCAATGCCTGTCCACACTTCGTTGCTATATACGAACGGCAGTTGTAATTTTCCACCTTTAGGCCATGAACAGAGGAGCAGCCCACCATCATCACCCATTGCAAAAGTGGGGCGTTGCGGATTGGCATGTTCCCTCAAGTCCGCTTTTAAATTGTATTTGTGGATGGCTATTAAATGGCTTTTTACCTTTGCTTTATCAATCGCTTCGGGCATGCCACATACCAAAGATATCCAACTTCCAAGAATCCCGTCAGATAGGCATCCTTTTCCATATTGATATTTGGGCCCTTCTTTTTCAAGTATGGCAATGGCTTCCTTAGAATAACTGGTATTCATCGCCAACGCTTTGGTGGGATCGGGTGCATCAAGGTCTTTCCAACGAATATCCTGAATGAAGTATTCACCATCGTACAATTTGTTTTCCATGTATGCTTTGCTTTTTTCCAATAATGACTCATAACGGCTTACATCTTCGCCCAGAGCTTTGCCCATAAGGGTAATTGCCTGTAAAGCGCCTGTATAAAAGCTGGTACACATACCATCAGGCCCCCAAAACTCGATGTCGTACGTATTGTGGTGTGGTTCTTCCAAAGCGCCTGTTTCTCTTGGATCCCACGTTTTAATGCAATAGTCCATACTTTTGCAGACACTTGGGAAAATGTTTTTCAACCAATCGGTATTGCCTGAGATGCGCCATTCGCGGTGTGCTTTCATGATGCCGCCTAACTGGCCATCTGCTGCCGAATGAAAGTCATGAACAACAGGACGAACGGGTAATGCAGCACGGAATGCCTGATGCCCGTCTTTGTTTTGGCTGATACAAAATTCCGTTTCGCGCAGGCTTCGTTCCATAGCGGGAAAAAGGTGAGGAATGGCTTGTGCATAGTTCCAAACATGTGTACACGATCCGTGGCAACAACCCGAATTGTCGTTACATCCTTCCCATCCCCACAAGCGGCCATCATATTGCCTCAGTACGCTTGGGGATTTGATAATGGCCAGGTTAGCCGAAATGGCTTCCAATACTTCATCGGGTAATGTGCTGGAATAGAATGCTTCCGTAAATATTTGCGATTTGGATTTGAGGTTGTTGTAATTTTTCGACCAATAATCGGCAATTTCACCAATTGCTTTGAATTTGTTGCTATACCACGGTTTGTAACTTTCATCGGAGGAAGGACAACAACTTTTGTCCGAACCGGAGCAACAAGCTGAAGCATCCGGTTTATCAGCTTCCGTGACCGCATCTTGTCCGATTTGTAAATTCGAATACGGCACATACCATGCTGTATATAACCGGATGGTTTTGGTTTCATTTGCTTGCAGTTTGAATGGAACAAATAACGATGCTCCCGGTGAATCGGCATCTACCGGCTCGTTTTCATGGATGATTCCGGCGTTAATTTCATTCCAGCATATGGTCAATGGGTCGAACCATCCTCCGCGGAACCAACAGTGATTTACTTTTGTTTGGGGGTCATCCGTATATATTGCAAAGTCAGCTTGCAGGTGTGGTTCTTCTTTCGTTCCGGTTTGGGATAAGATAAAACCGTTGGGCATGGCTTTTACCGTAGAAACTCCTTTGTTGTTGATTTGCAAAAAGTTACGCGTATTGTACGAAAAAATAGCTTCTACCTCTTTCTGGCTATTATTGTGAAACGTGTATTCAAAAGCGCCAACAGGCAAGCTGGAATGATCTTCGTCTGTAGGGATAAACGGGCTCCATCCTTTCAATTGTACGTCAATCGGTAAGTCTTCATCTTTGAATTCTAAATCGGCAAAAGGAAAGCGGACAAGAAAAGATGTTTCCCTGAAACGCGGAAGCCCCCAACTGGTATTTCCCAAACCGTTGGCTGCTCCGGATAATCCAAATCTTTTCCATTCGGGCGATTGGCCTTCAATCACTTTTGACCCGTTGGGCAATCCTTTTACATGGATGGCAGCAAATACGCATGGTTCATTGAATATTTGCGGCCTGTGGCGGATAGACATGTGCGATATAGCGCCTGTTCCTTCCAAACAAAACATACCGGCTCCCATCCCGCCAATGGGAAACGCAATCCGGTTGAGGTACTCGTTTTCGTATTTATTATTAAATGCTCTTTTGCTTGTTGCCTTGCCTTCATTTTCGGCACATGCCTGTAGTAAAGCTCCGGCAACAGGTATACCCGCAGAAACCATGACTGATTTCTGAACGAAAGACCGTCGTGATAATTTTTTGTTTTCCATGGTTATATAGTTTGATGAGATATGTTTGGATAAATGGTTTATAGTTTTTCAAGATAAATATTTCCAAAACGGAATTTTCCGCCTTTAACGGTTTTCTTGATGCGAATGGAAATGGAATTGGTTTGAGGAGTAACTCTCAGTTCTCCGATTTCTTGCTTATCAAGCCGGGACTCTTTTTCGGCATAACTGTTTTTCCAATCGGCAAGCAATTTTTGACGGTTCCAGATGGAGAATTCGCCTTGATCCGGCCCTACGGTATAAGAAAGATAAACTTTATAGCGGCCTTCCGGTATCTCGTTGAACATGATCCGTATCATTCCTTCCCCGTTTGTGCTTAACTCAATTCTGCCTTTGTTTTCGGCACTGATGCTTTCTCCCAAAGTTAAGTCCATTAATTGCGGATAAAATATATGGGATTTCGGATCATTTATAGTACGGAGTTCTGTGGTTGGTTCAACGGCGCTTTGAGAGGGTTTGCTTCCATAATAAAATGCCACGGAAGTGTAGTCTACCGGAATATTATTCATTTCTGCCCCATGCTCAATACTGATGAATAATTCTTTTTCAAAAGTCATTTTATCCGTCAGGTAAAAACGGTAACCTCCTGTACGTGCCATCGGCAAAGAATAGTCAAGCGATCCGTGAATCGGAAGGCTAACACCCCGATCCCAACGATCCAACAAGGCATACCATCCTCCGTTGTAATAATCTTCGGATCCGGTTCCGTGCATTCGCATTTTTCCATCTATGGCAGTAGAATCGTCTCCTTCAAAAAATCGCGTCATCCCGGGATTGAGGCCTTGCGCCTGATGAACAGTGCCGATGTAGTGTCCTTTATCTTCCAATTGGGCAAATAGATAAGGGTTCCCTTCTTTGGGGTTTATCTCCCTCCGCCAAACGGTATACAGGCGTCCTTCCACCTGAGGGTTTTGCGGTTGATTCAAGTAATAGACTTTGGTTTTTAATTCCATTTTGGATTGCGGTTCTCCATCCCGTTTTTTGTATTCAAACTTTAGTTCCGCATTTTTCTCAAAAGGCATGGGGATATAGCAATAGTTGATATGATTCCCATTGCCTATCATGATATTCCGCATAGCGGGCTTGCCGAATGCGTAACCGAAGAAATCTGCTGCTGGGGCATTGATGGCTGGAGTAGCGTTGCCATCCCATGATGCCTGAATGAGCACATCTTTGTTGTTACCTTCCCATGAAGAACCTGATTCTATTTCGATACCAACAATACGGCCTCCTTGTTTGCTATGAAAGAAAGAAACGCTTTCTCCCGGAGCAATGAAAAATTGTTTTGCTTCTTCTTTTACATCCAATCCTTGTTCTTTCAGCAGGGCGATCGGAGAAGTTTCAGAATTCCAGAAATGGCAGGCCTTTTCTAATGCTGCTTTGGCTTCGGGCGACCAATCCGGCGTGTAGGTTTGTATACTGCTGTCTTCCGGATAAGGGCGGCATTGAATCTGGTGGAATTGTATTAGTTCGCCACAATACATGATTTTGCATGATTTAGCGAATTGAATCGGCAAATAACAATAATATCCGCCCACTTCGTTACCACAAACCGGATTGACGAAAGGAAAAACCTTACCGGAAAATAAGTCAATAAAAGGAATGCTGATCCTCGGAATAGTTTCCCCATCGAAATAAAATTGAATCGTATCCCTTGTCGGTGTGGGTGTCCAGATTCGATTGATAACGCCGGGCCCTTTGAAATCGGCCAAGACAAGTTTTTTCCCTTCTTTTCTGATAAACGAATATTTTCCTGAAAATCCATCGTCGTTACCTCCTGTGCGGTCATAGCTAGATTCTTGTTCAATGATTCCCGGCCGGTATTGCGGCAGCAGGTCGAGCCGGTAAAGCTGTTCCAACTCCGATACCAAGCTGTTTACCGGATATGCTTTTATTTGTGGGAGGTTTTCGGATGACTGATTACAAGCTGTTAAGTAATTGACCAAAACGGCAAGAACTAAATAGATGAATGTGTTTTTCATGATATGTTGGTTTAAAATATACTTTTTATTTCATCGATAGAAACGCCCAATAATTTCTCGGTTATTTTGGTCAATTCACTTTCTTCCACAATGAAATGAAATACATTGTGTTGATGACTCAATGATTGATTTGGCTTAAGGAATGCAGCCGGGGAACAGCTCTCTATTTCGAAGAAAGGCCCCATAATACTTCCATCGGCGAGAGGGCCATCATTATATGCGTTTAAGGCGTCGCCAACCCCAGGATCCCGGGTGAGATGACATTCCTGATTCAGATAAATCGCATCTTTATCTACGTTGAAGGTGTTAATGGTTAATCTTTTGGCGTCCGGATCGTAATTTCCGGATATGGTAATTGTCCGTTTTGCATTCAGCCCCAATTTACTGCGATACTTTCCGTCCGTTTTCAGGTAAAGTACATTTTTGTTAATTTTTAGCCTGTCGGCGGGAATTTCGCCAAAGTAATCGGTAGTTGCTATTTTGCCTAATTCTTTCGAATCTCCTTCGTGGAACGGGACAATGGTCAGAGCATTCGGGGCAGGATGAAACATATCCAGCATCCAAGTACATATGGTTCCGGTTTCTTTTGTCCATTCAAAATCATTGAGATTGGAAATGATATTGTTGGTGGTATAAGCTACGGATTTTATCCGGCCATTTAATTGGATACCCAATAAAGCATTGATTTCTGCCGGTTCTAACAAATGGATATTACGGTCTACTTTAAGTTTGAAGTGTGTGCCTTTATAATTGACCACTTCCATTTCTTTTTTCAGAAATGCTGTTTTTTGATCGGAAGAAACAACATCCCATGCTTCAATGTCAATGGGCTTTGGCGTATGCCAATTTTCAAATACCTGTTCTGTACTGGGTTTGAAATAAACAGAGAATTGTCCGCCTTCCGGCCCCAGCCAAAAACGGTTCTCGCCGCCGTAACCGTTCATGTGTTCATCCGGCTGTGCGACTTCAAATGCTTTGTAACCAACGTAGCCTAAGCTTTTTCCTTCCAGCCCGTCTGCCGAGCTTGTAAATACTTTGGCTTGGTATTTAGCCGAAACGATTACTTGGGCTTTCCCGTTGTTTCCGGTCAGCACGATCAAACTATCCCGTTGCGATAAGTAATTCAGGTCATAACCAAATGTCCCTTTTTCAAATGTATTCATATCTTTTTCTTTTTTGGATTCTGTTCTGCCTGTACAGGAAAATAGGCATATTCCTGATGCAATAAGTAATAAATGGTATGCTTTCATGGCTTGTGTATTTATAATTGGTATATCAATTTTGAGATCCATGGTAAGATCGCTTCGCTATCGCCTGCCTGACCGGTAGGCAAGCCCGCAATGAATAATAGCCGGCGGTTCGATTTTGTTTTTTGCATCATAATTAACTTAGTTAAACGATTAACTATCCATTGATGAAGAATATTATATAATGTTTGTGGTTAACCTTGCAAGCAATTCGATATGAACCGGGACTTCTTCCAATTTTTTTATTTGTTCTATTACCACGTTTACAGCACGCCTGCCCATTTCGGGAATAGGTTGCTGTACAAATGGAATAGGAATCTGAGCCAGATCAAAAGCTTCATTGCTGTCGAAGCACATGACTTTGATGTCTTCCGGTATCTTTTTATTCATTTTCAATAATTGTTTCAACCCGATGATGGAAATGCTGTTGGTGGCGAAAAAAATTCCATCTACTTTCTTTCCTTCAACCAATTCTCTGATTGCATTATTAATGTCATGATCCATATCCCGGTAATTGATTTCTTTGATCAGGCTGGGATAGAATAATTTTTTTTTGGACAAAGCCGCTATATATCCGTTTTTTCGTTCTACCATGTGCTGCAATTTGTTGTTGTAAATCAGTAAAGCTATTTTTTTACAGCCTGCATTGATCAATCGATCGGTGGCTTTCATCGAAGCCTGATAATTATTGACTACAACACAACTGACGTCTATTTCAGGAAAGTAACGATCAAGCAAAACAACAGGAGCATGTTCGTTTACCAATTGTTTGATGTATTTTTCCCCATTTTCTGTGGGAACAATGATGAAGCCGTCTACATGCCTGCTTTTCAGGACGTGAATCATTTTTTCCATCTTTTTTTCATTTTCATTGGTGTTGGTAATGATGACGGAATAGTCTTGCTTCTCAGCATGTTCTTGGATGTGGAACGCCAAGTTGGCAAAAAACGGGTTGGATATGTCGGCAACAATTAATCCAATGGTCTTAGAATGTCCGCTTTTTAGCCCGCGAGCAAAATTATTGGGTTCATAGTTCATCGCCTTGGCTTCTTTTCGGATTTTTTTGGCTACAGCTTCACTTACTCGCCCATTTTTATCTTTACCATTGAGAACCAATGAAACGGTTGCGGTAGAAACTTCTAA
>JAVBPN010000403.1:0-3826 GCA_031549585.1 Bacteroidales bacterium | reverse complement strand
TTAACAATAAAAACAATTTGCTTTTTGAGATATTTTGAACATTTATGTTATTTCTCATTTCAGAAAAAATAAATATCCGGTCGATTCGATTGGACGCTGAAGCGCGATAGAATCCTGAAAAGGGTGGGAGAGGAGGTATTTATTTTTCTTTACGCGCCATAGATGTGTATACGCCCAAAAGACATATAAATGAGAAAATGATAAATGTATACCGGATACATTTCATATATAATGTGTAAATATCTTCTGTTATTTGGGCTTTCCCGACAAATATGGATACCATCATCATGGTTATACCCATACTAAATGCTTGTCCTGTGAGGCGCATGGTGCCGGTTGTAGCCGAAGCCATTCCTAAATAACGCTTTTCTACCGAACCCATGATTACATTGACATTTGGAGAGGAGAACAAGGCAAAACCGGTTCCCAATACAACCAATATGCCAATTAATATGATGATGGGCGTTGTTTTTGTGAGAAAACACATGGCCAACAAACAGACTACAATAATAATCATACCAAGGGTAGCAATCTTTCCCGCATCTGCTTTGTCCGACCATTTTCCTGCCAATGGCGATACGATTGTTTGCACAACAGGCTGTACTACCAAAGTCAATCCGGCGTGATATGCATCAAATCCTTTGATGTATTGCAAATATTGGCTCAACATGTAACCAATAGCGAAAGTAGCCGAATAGTTGATTAATGCAGCAAATGAAGACATACGGAAAACACGATTGCTCAAGAACATATTCATATTAAACATTGGCGCGGTTTGCCGTTTTTCGAAATATACAAAGAATATAAAAGTGGCAATTCCTGCAGCAATAAGGATAAATCCATATAAGGACGGCAACACGGAGCATCCATAAATAATAGATGACAAACCAATGGCATAAATAAACATACCAGTCCAATCGAATTTTTCACCTTTGGCGTCGATCCACTCGCTTTTCAGAAAAAGGAAAATACCAATCAATGCTAATAATCCTAAGCCGGCCGTAACAAAAAATATGCTGCGCCAACCCCAGTAATGAGTAAGCATTCCGCCAAAAAATGGCCCTGAGGCAATAGAAAAATAAACAATGGCGGTATTGATACCAAGTGCCTTGCCTCGTTCGTTGGCAGGAAAAACCGAAGTAATAATGGCCATACTGACTCCGAAAATCATAGCGCTGGCGAAACCCTGAATAAAACGGAATGTAATTAATAAGTTTCCGGATGGAGCATAGGCGCAAGCTAAAGATGCTAAAGAGAATAAGATGACTCCGATTGTCAGGATTTTTTTACGGCCGATCATATCACCCAATCGTCCCAGAGGAATTTGAAAAATAGCAGAAGACAATAAGAATGCTGTCACCACCCAACCATAGGCAATTGCATTCATGGATAAGTCTTCGGCTATTTGCGGTAGGGCTAAATTGATGGAAGAACCCATGAATGGCACTAAAGCAGCCGACAAACAAACCACAACCAGAATGGAATAACGATATGATTTAAGGTGAGGAGAAGTCATTTGTGAGGGTGTGATTTTGAACGGCAAAGTTAATCAATTCCCGGTCGCCTTGTTCCGTTCTTTCAAGGGATAATTTTATAAGTATTTAAAATTCAAGGTTTAAAATTTCAAATTTGTGTTATGCAATTATTCGGTTCATATGACCTTTTTAACGATTCTTAATAGGTAAATTATTTCTTGAAAATAAAATAGACCGCCAAAACAAGAAATACGAAGCCAATAACGTGATTTAGCCGAAAAACTTCGTTCTTAAATACTAATGTAGTGAAAAATGTAAAAACAATAAGAGTAATCACTTCTTGTATTACCTTTAATTGCCAAAGGTTAAAGGGTCCGCCATTATCAATAAACCCCACACGATTGGCCGGTACTTGAAAACAATATTCAAATAAAGCAATACCCCAGCTAAGAAGAATAATGGCAGGCAAACCCCAATTGCTGAACCAATGCATTTCTTTAAATTTCAAATGGCCGTACCATGCGAAAGTCATGAAGATATTGGAAACGGTTAAAAGCCCAATGGTGGCAAATATTTTACTCATGTGATGAATTTTTGACGGTGCAAAAGTATAAAAACATCAATTGTACTTTTTATTCTTGAAAAAAATTCAAAAAATATCAAGAGAAAGTATGAAATGCCTTTTGTCTTAATTCGTTTTGCTTGAAATATCTTTATCAGAATTTGCATGAAACGCATACAACTTTACATAATTATTATGTATGCGCGTTTACCCTTTTTTGTATCTTTGCGCGGTTTTATATAAAAATTTTTGTAGATCAATCACTTCAAATATTAAAATTTATCAAAATGACACGAAATGCAAAACTATGCCAATGGGTACAAGAAATGGCCGATTGGTGTCAACCGGACCAAGTTTATTGGTGCGATGGTTCCGAAGAAGAAAATCAACGCTTGCTCGACGGGATGGTTGCCAGCGGAATGGCAGTGAAATTGAACGAAGCCAAACGTCCCAACTCATATTATTTTCAATCCGATCCCAGCGATGTGGCACGTGTTGAAGACCGTACTTTTATCTGTTCAAAAACCAAAGAAGGAGCTGGCCCTACTAACAATTGGGCTGATCCGGTGGAAATGAAAAGCAAATTACGCGAACTTTTCAAAGGTTGTATGAAGGGACGTACTATGTACGTGATACCATTCAGCATGGGGCCTCTTGGTTCTAACATTGCCCATATCGGCGTGGAACTTACCGACTCTCCTTATGTTGTGGTCAACATGCGTATTATGACCCGTATGGGTAAAAAAGTTTTGGATGTGCTTGGTGATGGCGATTTTGTTCCTTGTATGCACTCAGTGGGAGCTCCTCTGCAACCCGGACAAAAAGACGTTAAATGGCCTTGTGCTCCGATTGAAAATAAATACATTACCCATTTCCCTGACACACATGAAATTTGGTCGTATGGATCAGGTTATGGCGGAAATGCTTTGTTGGGTAAAAAATGTTTTGCTTTGCGTATTGCTTCTGTAATGGCAAATGAACAAGGTTGGTTGGCCGAACACATGTTGATTCTTGGCTTAACTAATCCCAAGGGTGAAAAGAAATATATAACCGCTGCTTTCCCAAGCGCTTGCGGAAAGACCAATTTGGCAATGCTTGTTCCGACCATTCCGGGTTGGAAAGTGGAATGCGTGGGCGATGACATCGCTTGGATGAAATTCGGAGCAGATGGTCATTTATATGCGATCAATCCCGAAGCCGGTTTCTTTGGTGTAGCTCCTTTTACATCAATGGAAACCAATCCCAATGCTATGTTGAGCTGCCGTGCCAACACCATTTTCACCAACGTTGGTTTAACACCTGACGGAGATATATGGTGGGAAGGCATTGGAACCGATTGCCCTGCCGGAACAATCAATTGGAAAGGAAAAGTACATGATCCTAATTCTGGAGAACCATGTGCTCACCCGAATGCTCGTTTTACTGCACCTGCAAATCAATGTCCTGCTATTGATAAAAACTGGGAAGATCCTGCCGGTGTTCCTGTTTCAGCATTCCTTTTCGGTGGCCGCCGTCCGTCTACAGTTCCTTTGGTACATGAAGCCATGAGCTGGAATCACGGTGTATTTATGGGTTCTATCGTGTCGTCTGAAACCACAGCTGCCAATATAGGACAAGCCGGTATCGTTCGCCGCGATCCATTTGCTATGTTGCCTTTCTGTGGATACAATATGGGCGATTATTTCGGCCATTGGGTAAATATCGGCAAAAAAGCCGGAGCACAATTGCCTAAAATATTCTACGTGAACTGGTTCCGTAAAGATGAAAACGGAAAATTCTTGTGGCCGGG
>JAVBPN010000306.1:0-4019 GCA_031549585.1 Bacteroidales bacterium | reverse complement strand
ATTTTGATTCATGAAGTTTTCCAATTCACCAATCACACTTTTCAATTTATTAGTTTGATGTAAAGGTAGATACGTTTCTTCAAAATCACAACAATACAATTTAGATACTTTGGTATGGTAGGGATAAGATTGAAAATTGATTTTCATATGGTCTATAATGTTTTGCTGGTCACTTTTATGGTAAGACAGAAATCAAAAGTACCCAAAATAATTGATTTGAAGAATGCACTTTGCATGTAATGCGAATTTTGATGTAACACGAGAGAAAAAAATATGTATTTTTGTTTAATTTTGATCTAATCAGATATTTATTTTCAACTTTTAAAATAGATAAACCTATGACTTTTAGGATATTGTTTTTGTTAGGGATGCTGAGTGTTATTCCTATGCAGGCTCAAGTAAAAAGCGTGTCGTATGCTTGGAAGAGTGTCGAAATTACTGGTGGTGGATTTGTTCCTGGTATTATTTTCCATCCCACAGAAAAGAATCTGAAATATTGTCGTACCGACATGGGAGGAGCTTACCGTTGGGACGAATCCGTAAAAAAATGGATGCCATTGTTGGATTGGCTCACTGATGTGGATAGAAACCTGATGGGAGTTGAAAGTATAGCAGTTGATCCGAACGATCCAAATATGCTGTATATGGCTTGCGGTACAAGTACCCGTTCAAATGGAGCTATATTACGTTCCACCGATCGTGGAAAAACTTTTCAACGGATCAATGTCCCTTTCAAAATGGGAGGAAACGAACGTGGCCGCGGCAATGGAGAACGAATGATGGTTGACCCGAACAACAGTAATATTGTTTACATGGGAACCCGGATAAATTCATTGTGGCGTAGTACGGATAAGGGATTAACTTGGGAACAGGTGCAAAATTTTCCTGATATTACTGAGGCTGTGCCTGAACAGGCAGTCAACGCCCGCCCGGCATTTAATACGTCAGGAGGTTCTGGCATTGTATTCGTGGCGTTTGATCCGGCTTCGGCACAACGCGGACAGGCCAGTAATACCATATTTGCTGGAGTATCTTTGCGCGACAGGGCAAACCTATATTGTAGCAAAGATGCCGGAAAAACATGGCAGGAAGTAGCTAAACATCCGCAACAATACCGTCCTACACATGGAATAATAGATACACAAGGCAATTTAGTGGTAAGTTACGGATCAGAACCGGGTCCTAACCCCAGTGTAATGAAAGATGGCGGCATTTGGAGATATAATATACGTTCGGGCGTTTGGACAGACATTACTCCAGAAAAACCCGATCCTGAAAAACGGCCATTTGGTTATGCTGCTGTTTCTGTCGATCAAAAGAATCCCAATCATATGATTGCTAGTACTTTTGGCCGTGTTGGCGATACCGATGATATCTTCCGTACTACAGACGGAGGCCGTACGTGGAAATCTGTCTTACTTCACAATGCCGTTATGGATAATTCCATAGCGCCTTATGTCAGTTCGGTTCCCCTGCATTGGATGTTCGATGTGGAAATTGATCCGGCTAATCCCGACCATGCCATGTTTGTTATGGGATATGGCGGATGGGAAACATTCAATTTATCGGATATAGACAAGCATCAACCGATACGTTGGACTCTTATGGGACGGGGTATCGAAGAAACTGTTCCCCTTGAATTGCTGAGCCCTCCGCAAGGTGCTCATCTTTTAACTGCAATAGGCGATTATGCCGGATTTGCACATTGGGATCTGGATGATGCTACCAAATCAACACATTTTGTCCGTCCATATTTCGGTAATACGAATGGTTTTGATTGTGCGGCAAAACAACCCAGCCATGTTGTGCGCGTCGGTATCAGTTCGGGACACCATCCGAGCAAACCGGTAGGTTATTCCGATGATTATGGTATGACGTGGACAGAAGTAGCATCTGTTCCCGAAAGGTGCCAGTCAGGACATATTGCCGTTGCCGCTGATGCATCAGCATGGGTGTGGGCTCCCAACCGGGCTCCGGTTTATTATACGACAGATAGGGGCATAACTTGGATTAAATGTGAGGGTATTCCTGACAATACAAGGGTAATAGCTGACAAATTTAATCCGAAAGTCTTCTATGGATTGGCTATTTTTGAAGGGAAACTCTATACAAGCACTGATGGTGGAAAAACATTCACGGCAAAAGAAGTGAATCTTACCAAAGAATTACCTAAACCAGGCAACAGGGGTGATACACGCGGAGGACAAGACAGAGTGTATGCTGCACCGGATAAAGAAGGTGATCTTTGGATCGCTGCATTCGACGGATTATACCATAAAAATGCTAAAGGCGTTTTTGAAAAGAAAGGCCATGTGCAGGAAATATATGGATTTGGCTTTGGTAAAGCTGCGCCTGCAGTAAACTATTCAGCCATATACTTGGCAGGTATTGTAGACGGAGTTGTCGGGATTTTCCGTTCGGATGATATGGCGCAGAACTGGGTGCGCATCAATGATGATACCCATCAATACGGTTCGGTATTCCATGTAACAGGAGATCCTAAAAAGTACGGACGTGTATATATAGGAACTCATGGACGAGGTGCGCTTTATGCCGACCCAATGTAGCCATATGGATCCTGTGGTTATTGAAGTTATAGATTATTGAATTTATTAAGAGATTTGGCATAGCTTGTTATCAGGCTGGTAATCAGGTTGAATAGCAAATTATTATATAGCGAAAATTTACAATTAAAAAACCTAACAGGTCTTTGTCTTTTGACCTGTTAGGTATTGTAAAAATAGGTTTAAGACAACTTATTATAATAAAACCCATTGGCTTGTTAATTTCGCCAATGGGTTTTTAAATTATTTTCATTACACGAAATTCTGAATGAATCACAACTACAACAAAAATGGCTTTATGTGAGTTTCATCTTGTCATTCCAAAACTTTCAAAGTAAGTGCCTTATGTTTTTTGACTTGAGTTAATAAAAGCGTTGTATCTTTTAAATATGTTCAAATCACAATTCAAACGCGACGGGCGTTAGCCCGTTTATTCATGCGAAGCATACCATATTGACGATTTTCCGTTCAAGCGAAGCCGATAGGCGGAGCGCGTTTAAATCGTCAAGCCGTTTTTGGTTACTTTTTGCGGCGTCAAAAAGTGACGAAAGAAACCTCAAAAAAATGATTTAACAACGCAAATATAAACTTGAGCCTTCTTTTTTAGAAAAATCAGACATACTATTGTCTACCTTCCTGCAACATTTTCGTTCGAAACCGGACAGCCTGTGTACCGAAATCGAACATTTTTCAATAACGCTTATTTGCTAAGATGCGCGCATTCAATGCGTTATAATATGTGGCACAGACGTTGGTTATATAATATCAAACAATAACCTTAAAAAATAAATGTCATGAAAACTTTAGCATCAGTAAACCCCAAAAACGGTTCAAGTTATTTTAACAGAAGCATCAAAGCAACTAATATCCTGTGGAAACAACTGTGCCAATAAGATTCTAAAAATTCTTTGGAACACCATGCAGCAATTTCAAACCAGCCTCGTTCTATAATCAGAAAACAATATCAATAACCTTAAAAAATAAAAATCATGAAATCAATAGCTTCAAAATCATCAAGTTCAGTAATCAATCGTGGATACTTCATTCCGAAAATCAAATCAGGCAACATATTGTGGAATCAGTTGAACAAAATGCTATAGCAGAAAACACACTTCAAATGTAACCGATCAGCCTTGATTCGCCTTACCCTTAGAAAATAATATCATATAACCTTAAAAAATAAAATATCATGAGACCTTTAGTAGCATCATCCGCAAGAACACGTTTACGTAGACCGTTAAACTATTCAAGATTTTTTGTTTCAGTTATTAAAGTCGGAAACGTCTGGTATAAAGGCTACAATCTCCCGTAAATATCAGAGATTGTCTAAATTTTGACAGAAAACCTTTTTTAATTGAACAAACCTTAATCATTGTTTCATATGAAATTTCGAGTCCAATTTATAGTTTCTATACTATTTCTATCTTTAATATCAAACTTTGCATGGTCACAGAG
>JAVBPN010000022.1:0-3659 GCA_031549585.1 Bacteroidales bacterium | reverse complement strand
TGTTATTTACGATTTTCCGGCAGGACATGATAACGTTAATTTCCCCTTGATCATGGGAGCTGACCTAAGGATAGATGTTTCTGAAGAGCAAACGATCCTAAGGCAAGACGCCTAAATAGCAATCTGTGCATATGATCTTATGAACGAATGTTTCTCCACACACATCGGACAATCAATAGTATATCAAACGTTGGATGAATTGTCCATCCCTTACGAATATCATGAACACCCACCGACCCCCACGGTAGAAGAAGCCCGTTTGTATTGGAAAGATCCCAATGTTACATATTGCAAGAACCTGTTTTTCCGAAACCACAAAGGAAACCGCCATTTAGTAATCATGGAGTATCACCGGGAACTAAATATTCGTGATTTGGAGCAACGCTTGAAACAAGGAAAGATTAGTTTCGCCTCCGAACAACGTATGGAAAAATATTTGGGATTACAGCCTGGATCTGTTTCTCCTTTTGGCCTGCTAAATGATATCAATAACCACGTACATGTGTTCTTTGACCAAGAACTACAAAAAGCAGAAAAAATTTCTTTTCATCCCAACGACAATCGTGTCAGTTTGAATCTTTTTGCCGCAGATTTTTGGCATTATATGAAATGGATTGGCAATAGTTTTGAATTTATCGATGTTGGTTAAAAAACAACATGATTTTCATGTGTATAAAATTATATTCCAAATTGTTTTATCCACTAAAATCAGAAAGCCTACAAAATATTTCTTTGATATTTTTCAATATCTCAAAAAATAATAATAAACAAACGATAGATAACGAATAAAAAACATTTGTTCGATATTTGATTTATTAAATATATTTACATATTTTTACTACGTTTATAATATTTACGTGATATATGTCACTGTTAGCATCAGAACTAATTAAAATATTTTCTTTTAAAAAAAATTAAAAAATGTTTACACCAATATGGTGTAATGCAAAACATCATTCTCATCGCACAAATTTCAAAGAAGAAAAAATCTTACACCACTTGCTTTTCAATAAATAAAGGTATTCTGAAAATTTGACATCTGTACTTTTGTTTATCTCAATGCATCAACCGTTGTAATAATTATCAAATTAAGAAATAATAAGGAAACGGGATCATAAAAAACAAATGCATTCACATAGCAATTGGATCAACAAAAAATTATATATTCGCATCGGTCTATGTTGAGAGATAAAATGAATGATTACATAAAAGAAGATCCTTTCGCTTTACCTACGAATGTTTTTACGTTAATTGGTAAACAGTGGATGTTAGTCACTGCCGGCACTAAAGCTCATTTTAACACGATGACTGCTAATTGGGGCGGATTGGGATTTTTATGGAATCGACCGGTCGCTTTTGTTTTTATCAGGCCCCAACGTTACACTTTTGAATTTACAGAAAAGGAGTCAACCATGACGCTTTCGTTCTTTGATGAAAAGTATCGAAACGCTTTGAATATTTGCGGGGCAAAATCGGGGCGCGATACTGATAAAATTGCTGAAAGCGGGTTAACGCCGATGGAAATACCGTCTGGAAATATGTCTTTTAATGAAGCCCATTATATTTTGGAATGTAGGAAATTGTATGCTGATTTTCTCAATGAAGAAAAATTTCTCAATGATGATATCTGCAAAAAATTCTATCCTCATTCCGATTTTCATAAAATGTATGTTGTCGAAATTGAACAAGCATGGAAGCGTGTCAATCCTATTCGATCCGTATTACTATAAGCTCGCCTAGGAAAAATACAAAATGACACAAAAATGCCATAAATCCCCCTATTCGGGGATTCATCTTAAATTTATTTCATCGGAAATACCATTCGAGTCATTTACCATGCCTAATGGTATTCGTGTCATTCATCAATTCGATAAAAGCCCTGTGGCTTATTGCGCCCTTTTCATCCATGCCGGCTCAAGGGATGAACTACAACATGAAGAAGGGGCTGCCCATTTGATAGAACACCTTTTATTCAAGGAAACCAAAAACAGGAAAGCGCATCATATATTAAGCCGGATGGAAGATGTCGGAGGAGAGATTAATGCGTATACCGCCAAAGAAGAAACATGTATCCATGCCGCTTTTTTAAGTAGTGATTACGAAAGAGCTTTAGAGTTAATTAGTGACATTGTTTTCAATCAAAATCTCACAGAAAAAAATATCGAACTCGAAAAAAAGGTAGTGCTCGACGAAATTAAATCATATCAGGATAACCCGTCAGAGCTGATATTCGACGAATTTGATAAATTATTGATGGGAAATCATCCTTTGGGCAATAATACTCTTGGCTCTACGTTATTATTAAAAAAGCTAAACAAATCAACGCTCGAGCAATTTGCAGCACGTAATTATTGTACTGACCAAATGGTCATTTCATCTGTCGGGAACGTTTCTTTAAAGAAATTGAAGTAATATATCGAAAAACATTTTGGACATATAGCACTTAAGAAAAAGAACACATCTCGTAGCAAACCAGAGATCCAACCGACATTTACAATGCGCGTCAACAAAAAAAATCACCAGTCGCATTGTATCATTGGATGTCAGTGCAATCAGCCTGAAAGTCGCGAATTTAGATTAAGCATGGCGTTACTATCAAACCTGTTAGCTGGGCCGGGAATGCATACCCGCTTAGGGATGTCGCTTCGCGAACATCATGGATGGGTTTATAATGTTGAGGCATTTTACACGCCATATTCCGATTCGGGGATTTTCAACATTTATTTTGCTACAAGCAAAAATAACTTGGATAAGTGCATCCATCAAATCGAAAAAGAATTGACCAAATTAAAAGAAAAAGCCTTGACAGATATTCAACTCAAAAAATTGAAGCAACAAGTAATTGGCCAATTAGCGATCGCTTGTGATAATGGAGATGTACGTATGCTTTCGACCGGTAAAAGTTTATTGACATTCGATTATGTCGATACCCTGTCGGAAACATGTTCCTGCATCCATCAAATCACGGCGGAATATTTACGGGATGTATCCAATCAAGTTTTTCACCAATTAAGCCTTTTAGCATACCTATAATAAAACAAATGCTTATAGACGAATACATAACCAATCACCTGGACGCTGAGCGCGATATTTTGCAAGAAATATACCGCTATACACACGTAAACGTGTTGTATCCGGGAATGATTTCGGGACATGAGCAAGGACGCCTATTGAGCATGATCAGCCGGATGGTACAACCCAAACAAATTCTTGAAATCGGAACGTTCACCGGATATTCGGCCATTTGTTTAGCGGAAGGGCTGGCAGAAGGAGGTCATCTACATACCATCGAACAAAACGATGAGATTACCGAAACCGCCTTGCATTTTTTCGAAAAAGCCGGATTGTCTGATCAAATCACATTGCATACCGGTGATGGACTTGAAATTATACCGACTTTAGACATTGTTTTTGACCTAGTTTTTATAGACGCCGCTAAGGAAAAGTATTTGGAGTATTATCAAGCCGTCTTCGACAAGGTTCGTCCGGGCGGGTTTGTCCTGATAGACAATATTCTTTGGTATGATAAAGTAGCCGACCCGGCAATCAAGGATGAAACAACTTGCAAGTTGAGATATTTTAACGATTTCATCCATCAAGATACCCGAGTCGAAAAGTCCATTGTACGGAACCGGGACGGATTATTTATTTTGCAAAAA
>JAVBPN010000170.1:0-14466 GCA_031549585.1 Bacteroidales bacterium | reverse complement strand
GACGCAAGCCATAGCAGAAGAATATCCTCCAGTAACTGTTGCATATGTCGATTTGAATTTACCATTCTGGCAAAAATTGTTGGAATGGGTGGATTTGGTCAACAACGAATTAACAAAGAGGAAGGTGATGAATGAGGAAATGGTAGATAAAACAAAACAATTGCGTGAATATATCACATGGATGCTCCGTGCAGCAAGAAATGAGTCACGAAATGAGCCATTGACTCAGGAAGAATACAGCATGCTCAATCACTTGGGTAGTGATATCGAACGATTAACTTTATCTATGATAGAACCAACCGTTGATCGTTGGTCATGGGTTGCAGGAGATGATCAAAATGTTGCGGTGAAAGTCGGCGTATATGAGCGTAATATACAAGGATGCAATAAGAATGGTGTTTTATATGCATTAACCGGACCGGTAAATAAAGTATACATGATGGTTGAGATAAACGGATTCTTGTATCTTACCAGAGGCGCGGTATTCAATTATACTGAATTTGCAGAAAAAGAGGATTAACAGAAATTAGCTTAGCAATTGCTTTGTATCAAATAATAACAGCACAAATAGGAAAGCCAAAATGGCTAATTAGTCGTTGTTGGATGTAGGAATCAACGATTGGATTTGTTGTAAGTCCTTTAGTGCATTGGGTATGTTGACGCACTTTTTGAACAACATACGTAATTCATTGCAACTTTGTTCTTCGTCAAAACTATAATAGGACATCGAAAACCTCATGTTAAGCCGTGTAAGCATGATCTTCAAAGCCAAGAAGTTCCACGCAAATTTATTCGGCTCGCGAATAATTTGCATCCAAACGTCATTGGGTATTTGTTCTACATGCATAAATCTTTATTTTACTGAGGAGTTGTTTTGAACGTTTCCAATAGTTGCATACATAATAGTTTGATTCACCAACTGGTAAGCGATTTCTCCGTATGTAATCGGCCCATGTAAGTTTTTCATACAATGTTCACGAAGATACGGATGTACAAAGTTGGCTACGCAACCGAATGAAAAGAGTGTTTGTTCATTGACCAAAAAAGGTTCTGGAGAATTATCTAATTCTGCAAAACGATATTGTACTGCTTCAAAAACCGGTGCCGAAACATAAACTTTACCGTCCTTAATCTCGAAACAATTGACATTCATCATTGCCCCAGAGTAATTGGCTACCATCGGCAGCCGTAAATCAATATGATTTTTGATCAAATACTCTGGAAAATTCTGCTTAACGCCATTAATCATGGCGTGTTCAATGGCCATAGAGCTTTGATCAAATGTAATAGTGTCTCCTTTACCTTGTTTGAAAGGATTGTAAATATGCAATTCTACATATTTATCAACAGGTAAAGTGATATGCATGGCCACAGCTTTATCTGAATACAATTCCGGAACATTTCCGGCTGCTGCATAAGATGTCGTGGTCAATAATTGTTCAAGTAATTGCCCGGAAACCCAACCACACACCATTCCACAAGCAAATTTCTCATAAGATGGCGCATTCATTGCAAATTCAACAGTAACATCACTGCCAAAAGGCATACAAACTAATGTAAACCCATTTTCTGGAGCATCCTTGTAGATGTTTTTGATGGTCTGGGCATTATAAAGTTGAATGGCTATATTCTTAACATCAGGCATTTCTTGGACAAAAATATGTTCCGATGAAATGATTTCTTGTTGGGGATAAACCATAAAATAAGGAGTAGTGCCCGCTATCCAGTTACCTGCCGGTAATTGGGACAAGGGAGATGTTTCTCCTGCCAGTAACAGTACCCGACCCTGGCGGATCATCTCAATGACTTCAGGTACCTTATATAGCCCTTGTATCATATGATATTTAACTTAGATAATACACTGCTTAGCACAAACGACAAAAATAATTAAAATTTGTTATTAACGAAAACAAAAATGACAGTATAAATGATTGATGAAATCATTTATACTGTCATTTCACTATCGTAAAGTTATTGAAGCTCTATCAATACAAAGCCTTTAGAAAATCTTTCTCCCTCTTTGATATTAATTTCTTTGACTGTTCCGGCTATAGAAGTTTGTACATTATTGACCATTTTCATTGCTTCAAATTTTAGCAATGTTTGTCCTTCTTTAACGACATCTCCTTTTTTGACCAATATTTGCTTCACCGTTCCGGGAAGAAAAGCGACAATCTTCCGGCTATCATGCGGTGACCAAGCCGTACGCTGTTCGTACTTTTTTGTTAAAGTAGTGCGATAAGCTGTATCATCCACGATGATTTCCTTCAATGTCTCGTTCTTGCTTTCTTTTGTCATAATTGTCGGATTAAAATGGAGGAATACCGTGTTTTTTGCGAGGTATGTGTTGATCTTTTGTAACCGATACCGATAGAGCATGGATCAATAAATTCCGTGTTTCTTGCGGTTCAATTACCGAATCAACATAACCTTTGGACGCTGCAACATAAGGATTTGCAAATTTTTCCTTGTATTCATCTACTTTTTGTTGACGTACCTTTTCGGGATCTTCTGCCGATTGTATTTCCTTGCGGAAAATAATATTGGCGGCTCCTTCAGGCCCCATTACAGCAATTTCAGCGGTTGGCCATGCAAATACATAGTCAGCGCGAAGATGTCGCGAATTCATGGCGATATACCCTCCACCGTATGCTTTACGCAATATGACAGAAATCTTTGGCACTGTTGCTTCGCTGTATGCATACAATATTTTCGCTCCGTGACGGATCACACCGGCATGTTCTTGATCAATTCCCGGCAAATAACCCGGTAAATCAACAAATGTTACCAATGGAATATTGAAAGCATCGCAATAACGGATAAAACGAGCAATTTTATCTGATGAATCGACATCCAGCACACCAGCCAATACCAATGGTTGGTTAGCTACAAACCCTACTGTTTCTCCATCAATACGTCCAAATCCAATTACAGCATTTCCTGCCCAAAGTTCCTGTACTTCAAAGAAATCAGAATCATCTACTACAGCCTTGATGATGTCGCGCACATCATATGGCTGCTTGGGATCAGCAGGCATGATCTTTTCAATCTTGTACTTAGATTTTGGATCTTTCGGTTTGATTTTCGGCGCTTTTTCCAGATTGTTCCAAGGGATAAAGCTGAGAAGCTTCTTAATCTGCGCAAAGCATTCGGCTTCGCTTTCTGCGAAAAAATGTGCGTTTCCGGTTATTTCACTATGTACACGCGCTCCGCCCAAATCTTCCATCGATATTTCTTCGCCGATTACCGTTTTGATCACTTCCGGGCCGGTAATAAACATTTTGGATATTTTGTCTACAACAAATACGAAGTCTGTTAATGCTGGCGAATATACAGCACCGCCAGCACATGGCCCTAAAATAACCGATATTTGCGGAATTACTCCCGAATTAATCGTATTGCGGAAAAATATATCTCCATATCCAGCTAATGAGTTAACACCTTCTTGAATACGCGCTCCACCCGAATCGTTGATACCTATCAGCGGCATACGCATTTTCAATGCATGATCCATTATTTTGGTGATTTTACGGGCATGCATCAATCCGAGCGAACCTCCTGCAACTGTAAAATCTTGGGCGAATATACAAATCGGTTTACCGTTCACTGTTCCCGTACCGGTAATTACACCATCGCCGTGTAATTTCACTTTGTCCATATCAAAGTCTCGGGCATCGTGCTCCACAAACATATCATATTCATGGAATGATCCTTCATCGACAATCGAACGAACCCGTTCGCGTGCCGTCATTTTGCCCATAGCAAGTTGTTTTTCGATAGCTTTTTCGCCACCGCCTTTTTCAACTAACTCGCGTCGTTTTTTAAGTTCTTCTATCTTTTTACTTAACGCCATAGCGTGTCTTATTTGATTAAAAATACATGTTAAAAATCGCTGCAACGTTACAAAATCTATTTGATATGAGAAAACTAAAACAATTAAATATTGAATATTGTTTATTGTTTTATTGATTTATATATCTATTTATTATTCAATAGTAAGATGAAAAATCAATTAAATATCATATTTTCAAACTGATGAATTCGATTCGATTTATTTTTTTGATTAAAAAAATAACATTTTATATATGCTATTTTTTTCACATTTTTTAATGAACAAATATTTGGTTTTTGGAGTTTGCTTATATGGTATCTTTTTTTTTCATTTGTAATGAAACTTAAAAGATCAGTTTACGTATTCAAATTTAGTTGAGGTTTTTTAAGAAGACATTTTTCATTATATGCAAGTTGAGGAGTTTTATTGGGAACGACCCAAACGGGCTCGTCTTTATGGGAGAATGTGGCTACCCCAGCAGTCAATGACTGGATTGGTAATTATGATACATGGGGTGGGGGAACATAGTGGTTGCTATGAGCAATGGGCTCAAAAATTTGTAAACGAATCTATCGGTTTTTTGGCGTTTGATTTGCGAGGGCATGGTAAATCGACAGGAAAACGAGGACATGCATCATATAAGGCTATCAAAGATGATTTGAGATGGGTAATCAAAACGATGAGGAAAAAATTCCCTCAAACACCGCTTATTCTTTATGGGCACAGTATGGGGGGTAATATCGTTTTGGAATATGCCTTGAGTAGGGGTGTTAATGTGCAAGGTATAATCGCTTCATCACCTTGGTTGAAGTTGGTAAATCCGCCATCACCTATTATTATGAGAGTTGCCAAATTTGTAGCTAAGATTTTTCCTTCATTTACAGTAAGAACCGGAGTCCGTTCCGAAGAATTAGGGAATACGGAAGCAGCAGGGAAAAGTACTAAGAAAGATCCTTTATTACACAAAAAAATATCTGTTAAATTGTTTATGGATATCTGGAATAACGGGGAGTGGATTATGCGGAATAAACACAAGATCAACACGCCATTGTTGTTAATGCATGGTTCTTTAGATCAATTAACTTCTTGCAAAGCTACCCAGTCTTTTGCCCGTCATTCGGGGCCCAATACTAAATTCAAGCAATGGAGAGGTATGTTTCACGACCTGTATAATGACCCAAATAATGAAATTGTTTTTCAATATGTTGTATCGTGGATATCTAGAACAATAGAAAAATATGGAGTTGTTCAGAACGATAGTAAAAGAAAACTTTATAAAGTCGCTTAAAAAAGCTAGTTATCATTCTTCATTTTTGATACTTGGCTCTTGTTTTGCCGAAAATATTGGGAATAAGTTAAGACGCCTGAAATTTGACGCTATTTTAAATCCTTTCGGCATTATATATAATCCTTTGACTATTGCCCAAAGCATCGATAGGATTATTTCGGGGAAAGCCTATACTTCAAAAGATTTAATGTTTCATGATGGGCTATGGATCAGTTTAGATCATCATGGCCGGTTTTCTCATCCAGATGCGAATATTGTTTTACAACAAATCAATTATGAGCTATTCGCAGCTTATGAGCAAATACAGAAAGCCAATTATCTAATGATCACGTTCGGTACGGCTTGGGCATATCATTTCAAGGATAGCAGACGTGTTGTTGCCAATTGTCATAAAATCCCTTCTTCCGAATTTGAACGAACTAGGTTGGAAATTAATGAAATTTGTTCTGTTTGGGAGAAAACAATTGCATCATTAAAGACATTAAATCCCAATTTAAATTTTCTATTCACAGTTAGCCCCATTCGACATTTACGCGATGGCGCACACGAAAACCAATTGAGTAAATCAGTTCTGCTCCTGGCTGTGGATAGCCTATGTAAGAGAATCCCTAACACAGCATATTTTCCGGCATATGAGTTGCTTCTTGACGAATTAAGAGATTATCGTTTTTATGACGAAGATATGATACATCCCAACCATATGGCGGTCAATTATATTTGGGAGCGATTTTGTAATGATTTCTTTGGCGAGGAAGACCGGGAATATATGAAGCAAATTGATGATTTACTAAAGGCGGTTGAACATCGTCCATTGCATTACACGGAAAAGTATAACGATTTTCTGGTCACGACGCTTGAAAAAGTGAAGATCATACAATCTCGTTTGCCAATGTTGGATTTTTCCAATGAACAAACTTATATCACAGAAAAATTGAATTCATTTCACAAGAAATAATTATACTCTCATCACTTTTAATAAAAGGTATGATAGGAGTTTTGATATCTATTGTTAAAGTTGCATTTTTATACACATGCACACATAACATTTAAATGACTAATGTTACAAATTGATATTAAACGTTTTTGTGGAAACAAAAAATCACTTTAATTTTGTTCTTCTCAGCTAAGATGATTTTAAATGAAAACCTGTTTTATTGTGCAGAAATAAAATTAGGTTGGACTTAATGACGCATTATTGAGTAAATATTTTATTGTCAATGGTTTTATTTTGAAACGGATTCAAAATAAGTGTTATTTATTGATAAAGATCATCTTAAGTAAAGGGATATTAAAGGAAATTCTTAAAATCAATAGATAATGAAATTTGGATTAATCATTTCATTTATGTTTTTTGCCACCTTATTGGTTGGGTGCCTCGATGATTCAGGAAGTGCTAGTTTATCGGTTTCGAATACCACATTTACTGTACCAGCCAGTGGTGGGAATATTGAGTTCGAAGTTTTATGTGATGAACCGTGGTCGCTTAATTATCAAGAAGACTGGGTTTCTATGACTAGAACCTTAGTAGAGTGGGTCACTATTGTCAATGTAACAGTGGAAGAAAATGCTACCGGAGCAGATCGACAATCCGTTATCCGAGTGCAATCCGGTAAAGTACATGTAGACGTTACTGTCAAACAAAATGGATTTGATGTGTCAAATTGAAAGATAATCATCTACAGTTCATGAAAAAATATTTGTTCATGAAAAAAAGAAGATATATTTTTGCGGTGTAAAAAATAAGAATGAATCAAAAACACGACATATTCGCATCTTATGTTTCCAACACATTTGGTTGGAAAGGGTATTTTTATTTTTACTTTAGCCAGAATAATATTCGGGAACAGATATGATGTGTCGTTTGTAAAGCAAATATAGATATCAAAAGTCCCGAAAAGTTCGGGACTTTTTTGTTTTAAAAAAGATGGATAAACAAATCAAAGTCGCCATTATGGGAGGGTATGGAACCTTCCACGAAATAGCCGCCTTACATTATTTTAAGGATGCGGATGTAGAAATCATTACCAGCAACTCATTCGACGATCTATTCCGGATGATGAAAAAAGGCGCGGCACAGTACGCCATATCGGCTATTGAAAATTCCGTAGCTGGCAGCATTTTACCCAATTACAATTTAATTAGTGAATCAGACTTGGTCATCACAGGCGAGATATATTTACGGGTATGTCAAAATCTGGCTGCTTTGCCCGGCCAAACGATTGATGATTTGCACGAAGTACATTCACATCCGATGGCCATCTTACAATGCAAACCGTTTTTCGATCGATATCCGCACATTCGTTTGATCGACGGACGTGATACCGCTTCATGCATGAAAGACATTAGTATCAACGGAAAAAAAGGTGTAGGCGCTATTGGCAGCCGTTATGCGGCAGAAAAATTTGATTTAGAAATTTTATCGGGAAGCATTGAAACCAATAAGAAAAATTACACCCGTTTTTTGATTCTCACCGATCGGGAACATCTTCCGGCTTCCCCAACTCCTCCTAATAAATCATCTATCTCTTTTGCATTGGCGCACGAAATAGGCAGCTTGTCTAAAGCGTTATCCATATTCTCATATTTCAATATCAATTTGAGTAAAATACAATCTTTGCCAATTATTGGTAAGGAATGGGAATATCTTTTTTATGTGGATCTCGAATTTAACAACGAAGAACATTACCGTCAATCGTTGGTATCGGTTGCTCCTTTTATCAATAATCTGGAAATCATGGGAGAGTATCATAAGGGACAAGTCATTGCGGAATAATCATTTAGAAATCAAGATAAAACAATAATTTATATGGACATAGATTTAAAAATTGCTCAACCGCTTGTTCGCGGTGTTGACATGAAAAAACCGCTTATCATGGCAGGCCCATGTAGCGCTGAAACTGAGGATCAAGTAATGGATACAGCTCGTCAATTAGCGTCAATTGGGATTAAGATATTTCGTGCCGGTATTTGGAAACCGCGTACACGCCCTAATGCCTTTGAAGGAGTGGGATCTGTTGGTTTGACTTGGCTAAAGCGGGTCAAAGAAGAAACCGGTATGCAAACCGCTGTGGAAGTTGCCAATGTGAAACACGTTTATGAAGCGTTGAGAAACGGCATAGATATCCTTTGGATCGGAGCGCGCACCTCCGCTAATCCTTTTGCTGTGCAAGAAATAGCTGACAGCCTAAAAGGTGTAGATATTACCGTATTGGTAAAAAATCCGGTAAATCCCGATGTAGAACTTTGGATTGGAGCATTGGAACGTATGAATGCTATGGGTATAACTCATCTTGGCGCTATACACAGGGGATTTTCCAGCTATGGCAAAAGCGAATACAGGAATAACCCGCATTGGCAAATTCCTATTGAGTTGCGCAGGCGTGTTCCCGGGTTGCCGGTAATTGTTGATCCCAGCCATATTTGTGGGAAACGCGATTTGGTTGCCGATATGTGTCAAACAGCAATGGACCTCAATTTCGATGGATTAATTATCGAATCACACTGTGATCCGGATAAGGCTTGGAGCGATGCAGCACAGCAAATAACACCACAAGCGCTGGATAAAATTCTGAAAAACCTGATTCTCCGTTCTCAGGATGTAGACCATAAAATTATTGTGACTTTGGAAGAACTGCGTCACCAAATCGACAAGTTAGACGACGAAGTACTGCAAATTATGGAACAGCGTATGTCTATTGCCGAAAAAATTGGGATTTTCAAAAAAGAAAACAATGTAACCATTTTGCAATCGGGACGGTGGGATGAACTGCTCAAAAAGCGAATAGAAGTTGGATTGTCAAAGGGGTTAAGCGAAGATTTCGTACAAAAAATCTATGAAGCAATTCACGAAGAATCTATTCAACATCAAAGGATGGTGATGAATAGTTAATGTTCTATCAGAGCATAAAATAGAAACTGTGCAAAAAGCTACCAACGACGGCTGAATTACAAATTCAGCCGAACGCGAATGTCTGTACTACAGCCAAGTAACGTTGAACGGAATTTGCAATTCCGCTCGGGAAAGACTTTTTGCACAGCCTCTTATTCAAGTAATATAGCAAAAATAATCGGTGGTCAATATTTAGTTCTTTTCGTCTTTTCTCCGCATATCGCCAACAATATTTTCTGCCATTTTATAATTCTTTTCGATTGGTTTACCCGATATAAACCTATAACAATCTTCTGGTTGTGTAGCGTAAGATTCTGTTTTTTGTAGGGTTTCATCTACTATTTGCCGCCATTCTACGTATGCACTATCTTTCTTTTCAATTAATACGTCTTTGATAACTGCTCCAAAAATAGACCGCATCCTTTCATCCCATTTATTTTCTATAGTAGTAAAAAACATCGCATATGTATTATCTGCATTTATATCATTGTGCAATTCAAGCAGTTCTTTCCGTGCATTTCTTGTACAAACCTCAGCTATGTCGAATAATAATCGATCAACTTTTAAAATTAAAGAATCTTCAGAGAGGATACAAGAGCAATTTTTACAAAAAACCGGGGCCAAATAAAATTTATCAAACTTCTTATTCCTTTTTTTAGGTATATCAACAACACCTCTGAATCCTATATTTGAAGACATTTGTAGCCCATATTTTTCATGATATTTTATACAAACTGTATCGGATTGTGATTGATAATCAGAAAAATTAATTTTGACATTAGGTTGCCAATAAATATCCTTTTCATTTTCTGTAAGATATTTTGTTTGTGCACTTAATTCGATTGAAATAATGCATAAAGCTAAAATTGTAATTATTCTACCACTCATGTTAATGTCTTTTTAAGTTTTCGCCATACTTACAATCATTGTCATTATCAACTTCGGTCACTTTAAACGTCTTATCTCCCAGAGCTTCAAAAGCTCTTTCTTAGTATTTTAACGAATACATTTGAGATTCGCATCACATCGCTACTTTTTCAAACGATCGCATATTTCTCTAATATGTTGAATCATCAACGGCATAGCCGGAGTCGCCATATTATGGCCATAGCCATCAAACTCATATAACACAGTTTGCTTGTTGTCCACAAGTTTCATCGCACGCCACAAATATGCATTTTCTTCATATCTGCCCAAAAGTTCCATTTCACGATCCCCTGTCATCAAATAAATTGGTGGAGTATCTGGACGTACATGATACAATAGGGCATATTCATCAACGATGGGCTGGGTATCTGGGATTCCTCTTTCTTTACGAATAGTCATATGGGTAATGGCCTGTGCACTTAACACAAATAGTCCGGCAATACGGTTTGCATCAATATTGTATGCTTGCAACCACTTTTTATCCAAACCAACCATTCCGGTAAGATAAGCACCAGCCGAGTGGCCGGAAACCATAATCAGATTCGGGTCACCGCCATATTCTTCGATATGCTTGAATACCCATGCCACTGCTGCGGCAGCATCTTCAATATATTTCGGACAAGTAACCCTTGGATTTAATCTATAGTTGACAGCAACAACACCAAAACCGTTATTTTTCAATTGTTGGGGAATAGACTTCCCTCCTTCGGTCAACCCTCCGCCATGAAACCAGACAATAGTGGGAAATCCTTTGGCATCCTTAGGATAATAGATATCCAACACGCATCTTTCTGCAATATAGGCATCTTGTTTTCTTATCGTTTCCTGATAATATGGAATATTTGATAATGTCTGATACTCGTAACTCTGTCCCCATAGGGTTACGCAGATAATCAGAAATGTTAATGAGAACAAAAGTTTTTTCATAATTCACTTGGTAATAATTTTTACAAAAATTGATCAACTGAAACATGATATCACACAATTCAATCAATCTTACTGATAAATAATAGTCAAAAATAGACAATTTTATTATAACAATATAACTCAGAGTATGCCAAAATATGCAATAAAACCGAAACAAAATATTTAGAACGATTTTATTTAGAATTGCTGCAATATCTCAATAAATGCCATGAATACACAAGATCCTACTATACACCGCACAATATATACTGTCGAATCTTAAATTTTAGTTGGAATAAAAAAACAAATGGCTATTCACATGAGTTTTGTTTAACTAGATCATGGTGAGATAACTGTTAAAATTCTTTTTTTCAGCTTATATTTGCATGATAAAATTTTAGAAAATGAAGGAAAGTAAAAAACTGCATATTGGCATTACACATGGAGATATCAATGGAATCGGATGTGAATTAATCCTTAAGACATTGAACGACCTGCGAATGTTGGAAATATGCACTCCGGTCATATATAGTTCACCCAAAGTAATCGCATATTATCGTAAGGCGCTAAATTTAAATAATTTAAACACAAATTTAATTCATGGCGCTGAAGAAGCTCAAGACAATAAGATCAACGTGATCAATTGCCTGAATGACGAAGTCCGTGTAGAGATTGGGAAATCGACTCCTCAAGGCGGAGAAGCTGCTTATTTGAGCTTGCGTGCAGCAACATCAGACCTTAAAAACGGGATGATCGACGCAATGGTGACTGCTCCAATCGATAAATCCAATATACAATCCGAACAATTTCATTTTCCGGGACATGCTGAATACCTAAAATCTGAATTCGGATCGGACGAAGTGCTGACACTTATGGTGAGTGATTTAATGCGTGTTGGCATATTAACGGGACATGTTCCGCTTGCATCTGTTCCAACGCTCGTCACAGAGGAAAGGATTTTATCGACACTAAGACTTTTGAATAAATCGATGGTGGAGGATTTCAACATTGATCATCCCCGGATCGCTTTATTATCGATCAATCCGCATGCCGGTAGCAACGGATTAATTGGTAAAGAAGATAGTATTATTGTATCAGCCATTGAAAAGGCAAAAATTGAGAATATTTTGGCTTTTGGGCCCTACGCCTCAGATAGTTTTTTCGGATCGGAAAACTATTTGAAATTTGACGTTGTTTTGGCTATGTACCATGACCAAGGTATGACACCGTTTAAAGCCTTGTGTTTTGAATCCGGCGTAACTTACACAGTGGGATTACCTATTGTTCGCACTTCTCCGGCGCATGGCACTGCTTACGATCTGGTAGGCAAGGATATTGCTTCGCCTGATTCTTTCAGACAAGCATTGTATACGGCTTGTGACATTGTTCGCAACAGACAAACATATCGTTCGTTGAAAGAAAATGCGATGAAAGAGATTGATGTAAAATACGTGAGTGACAAATAATCTCATTTGACGAATCCCTGTTCGTCTGGTCAAGCGGGTATCTGACCTTTAAAACAAAAATATAACCTAATGAAAAGTTTTTGGAATGAGCAATGGCAGGAAATAGAAATATCCGGCGAAGCAAATTTGCGCCGCAAACATTATGCTGTTTCCAATTACGGACGTGTCACCAGTTATACGGATGACATCGAAACCGGAAAACTATTGAAATGTAGTCCTGTTGAGGGTTATGCGGTTTTAAGCATCCGGCATCCGATCAAATATGGCAGATGTGTCCACAAATTGGTAGCATATTATTTTCTTCCTCCTCCTCTTCCCGGTCAAGTAAACGTTATACATTTGGATTTTGACAAGCAAAACAATTCCGTAAAGAATTTGCAATGGGCCAGTCATGAAGAAATGCTCCGGCACAACGAAAATAATCCCAAAGTACAATTTGCACGTAAGAATCCGCCAAAACGCACAAAAGGGGCTAAGTTGACGGATAAACAAGTTAAACGCATTAAAAATGCAATTAACGACCCGAATAGAAAGCGTACATACAAACAAATAGCTCAACGCTATGGAATTAGCGAAATGCAGCTATATCGGATCAAATCGGGGAAAAATTGGGGGCATGTGCAATAACAAACATATAGTTTACCCTGTTAAATAAATGCGCGCAACGGCAATTTTAAAATCAATTGAATTCGTATGAACAGAATAGCAGTATCGATACTCAATTGCAATTTCGGAAAATTGCAGGAAGAAATAGAAATGGTTAACCGTAGCGCCGCTGAATGGTTTCATATGGACGTAATGGATGGGGTATTTGTTCCCAACATTTCTTTTGGATTTCCCATTATTGAAGCCGTCAAAAAGATTGCAACCAAACCATTGGATACCCACTTAATGCTTGCTTCGCCTGATCCGTATATTAAAAAATTTCGTGAAGTCGGTTCGGACAGAATCACTGTACATTTCGAAGCTTGTAAGCACTTGCATCGCACGGTACAAAGCATCAAACTCGAAGGCGCACAGGCAGGCGTATCATTAAATCCACATTCTCCGGTTAGTTTTCTGGAAGATATTATTACTGATATTGATTTGGTATTGCTCATGTCTGTCAATCCCGGATTTGGTGGTCAAAAATTTATTGAGCATACTTACGAAAAGGTTTCCCGGTTAAAAGAACTAATTCTCCGGAAAAATTCATCGGCTTTGATCGAAATAGATGGAGGTATTGATACCCATAACATTGGAAAATTAGTACAAGCCGGAGGCGATGTATTCGTGGTTGGAAGCAAAATATTCCGGTCTGAAAATCCTACCCTAAAAATCAAAGAATTGACAGAAGCAATGTAAACTTTGTCATTCGGACAATCTGTCCAATTATTTCCATATAAAGCGATATTTCAATATTCTAAACAATTAACCATATTTAATTTTATATGACCATTAGTAAACGTATTGCGATTATTTTAGCTATTTGTTTGTTTTATACTTCCTCTGCTTTTACCCGAAATGATACCATCCAGTTAAGCCGCTCGTGGGGCTTACAGGTTGGCGGTTTTGCCCGTGTCGATTACATTTATGATAGCCGGCAAACCGCTGAAGCTGTTGAAGGGTTATTTACATTTTATCCTATGCCAAAACAACTTGACGCCAATGGCAAGGATATCAATGCAACGCCTAAAGCCAATTTCGTCTCTATTTCAACGCGGATGTCCACTCGTTTCTTCGCTCCTGACTTAATGAATGCTAAAACATCGGCATATGTGGAAGTTGATTTCACCGGAACTTCCAACACAAATGGCATTCGTTTGCGGCAGGCTTATGTAAATTTTGCATGGCCGAAAAGTAGCCTGCTTTTGGGACGTACTTGGTATCCATTGTCTGCAGGATGTATACCTACAAACGTTGGCCTCAATACGGGTGCTCCGTTTTGGGCCTTTAATCGTAGCGATCAAGTTTTATTTACATACAATCCGGCACATTGGGTTCTGTCGGCTGCCGCTTCTTATCAAAGTGATTATGCCTCAAGCGGGCCTGCAGGTAAAAGCCCGGATTATTTGAGAAATGCCGTTTGGCCTGAATTCAGTATAGGCGCTTCGTATAAAACTACGCCATTTCAAATAGGCGTTGTGGGAAGTACCAAAACTTTAAAGCCACGTTTATA
>JAVBPN010000302.1:0-20761 GCA_031549585.1 Bacteroidales bacterium | reverse complement strand
GGATATTCTTCTGCTATGGCTTGCGTCGTATCAGATGGTTCAGGATATTCGGGGATTTTGCCATACAAGTATGTATCGTGCTTCATTTTGGCCCACGACGCCAATGATGTCGTCAACGATTGATCGCTCCACTCAGTATTTTGCGATGCAAGAGGAGATTGGCTACCTTGTTGTAATGCCAATAAACATTCCATCCACTTATCATTAGCCGAAACGGAATTCACGTTTTTTTGAAACCGTAATTTTAATTCTTCTAAACTATCGGGCAATGCAGCCCAAAGTGTATCTTCTCGATAACCTGTAATCAACTTCTCCATAGCCGGTTCAGACCCCAAAGCCGCAAAAACATCCAATCCTCTAGGAAAAGCGCGAAGCGCATTCCTTCTTCTATCTACTGTCGAATTAAATACCTCAGCATCTAATGAATAAGATTCCGGCATGAAATAAATCCCTTTTTTACAATAAACATACCCTTGCTGTGGGTATGTTTTTGCTAATTTCTCAAGCATGTTGCCGACAAGTGTAATAGTTCTGTCATTCGATGCTTTCTCAATCGTATTGATCTGTTCTTTTTGTAAATAACCAGCTAAATCAGATAACTGAGGCAATGCCGGTTGCCCTGTCAAAAAAGAAACAATGCCTAATATAGATTGATAATCAGATGTTTTCCTCTGACTATTGAATGCAAAGGCAGCAAAAACAGTTTTCTGGATTTGTTGTTTGTTTCCAAAACCGTACGGAGCTAATTGCAACCACTTCATGGCTTTGAAATACCTACGTAATTCTGCTGTCTTGGTATAATGTCCATATGGCTGAAACCGCTGATAAGGGAAATCACCTTGTACAGGAAGAAATCCGGAACTATGATCTGTTTGTTGGGCAACATAAGCCAACTCTTCTTCCATTTGTATTTGGTATTCATCAGTCACTTTCAAATTTTTCCCGGTAAGCAAAATATACGGTATGGCGAAATAAGCAGCATTATATGCAGCAATATCCTTCAACTCATCCGTCTTCGCCTGCCGTGTTTGATCCATCGAAAACTGGTACAAAGACAGGCAAAGGTCAGCAAGGCGGGGTATTAGTTGTTCTTGCTCTATTTGTTGCAATATATACGCCCGGTATACATGGGAAAGTTGTAAAAACAAATCAGTAGTGATAAAACTTGGCAATTGCAACGAGTCATTCTCTTTATAAACCGTAAATAATTGAGGAATCGAATCCGCTTCAAGAGCAAAATTTCTGAATGCCAATTCATCCATACATTGTTGGGTAACATTTGGATAACTGAACATATTCACAATATTCTGAACATTGGCTATCGTATCACCCTCCAAATCAACATAATTTGCTTGCCGAAGTTCTTCTATGCGTGTATTGATTCGGTCAATAAATAACTGTTCATCAAAAGATAAAGTAAATGAATGCGGGCTATCATTACGTTTCAATAATCCAAGTGAAAGCGTATCATACCATGCGGTATGGTATGCAAAATATTTTCTTAAATCGCTTTCCTTCAGCAATACTCCATTTCGAGCGTAAATGAAACCACGCAAAATACGTAATTCTTGAATGGACATATGATTGATATCCAAGTCAAAATCAAGGCCTTCTATGGTTGGTATTGATATAATGTTTTCTTCGTATGCCACGACATCAGGTTGTGATACATCACCCGAATGCCCGCACGACGTAAGCATTGCAGACATTGATAGAACAGAAACAAATGAATAAAAACAACGACGAATGAAAAACATATTACCTGATTTGAAACGATTTGACAAAACTATCAAAATATTTGATCGGAATTTGATACTTGAAAAATTGGACGGCCTTTTCTTTTGTATTATTTTTGCATCGTGGTCTGAATAGATTGTATTATGAACAAAAGTCTCTTTCATAATGTTTTGCCGGTAATCAGCATTTGTATATGCACCCTTCTCTTATTGGGAAATGTTTGTTTATACGGACAAACCACTTCAGAGACGCAACCACTTTTGATACTTTCTGATTTGAACCACTCCGACGGGCAATCAGGAAAAATACAAATAGAGCAGCCAGCACAGGCAAAGGAATTGCTTGAAAAGCATGTTGCAAATAACAAGCTGAAAAAAGGTATTCCAGGTTACCGCATCCGCATTTTCTCCCAATCTGGACAAACGGCAAGACAAAAAGCCACAGAAACAAGAGCCGCTTTTATGCAGGCTTTTCCAAATATAGAGGCTGATATGATCTACGAAGAGCCTTATTTTAAAATTGTTGTAGGCAATTTTCGCACCAGAACGCAAATGTATCAAGCGTTGAAACGTATTTCTGCCAGATTTCCGAATGCGTTTCCTATTAACGAAATGATCAAAATTCCCGATTAAGGAGGTTTTGGAAGTATGCGGCTACACAGACCATCGATTGATAAGATTTTTAGTGATTTTCTTTCTATATATACGCACATATCATGAGTGACCAATTACAACACGAATGCGGTATTGCATTGGTACGGCTTTTAAAGCCACTGGAATACTATCATTTCAAATACGGAAGCTGCTTATACGGGCTTCAAAGATTACATTTGATGATGGAAAAACAGCGCAATCGCGGACAAGATGGAACGGGCGTTGTGTGTGTAAAGATAGGAATGCAGCCCGGCAACGAATACATCTCGCGTGAACGATCAATGAAACCATCTTCCATTGATTTCGTTTTCAAAGATATCTATGGGCAAATCAATAAAGTACAAAAACGTACGCCGGAATTATTGAATGACGTAGCATGGGTGAAACAGCAATTGCCTTTTGCCGGCGAGATATATTTAGGCCACTTGCGTTATGGGACATATGGGAACGATTCTTTAGAAGCCATTCACCCTGTAATCCGGAAAAATAACTGGAAAAGCCGGAACTTAATCTTAGCGGGAAATTTCAACTTGACCAATGTCGATTCAATGTTCCATATATTGACCGATTTAGGGCAATTTCCTACGGGTTATTCAGACACAGTTACTATGCTCGAAAATATCGGACATTTCTTGGATAGGGAAAACCAACGTTTATTTGATCGATTCAAAAAAGAAGGATTTGATAACGTGGAAATTTCGGATTTGATTGCCAAAAATATCAGCGTTAAAGGTGTTTTATACGAATCAAGTAAAAAGTGGGACGGCGGTTATGTCATTAGTGGTATCATTGGGCACGGTGATTCATTTGTATACCGTGATCCGTGCGGTATACGTCCGGCATATTACTATTACGACGATGAAATAGCTGTGGTAGCATCCGAACGTCCTGTGATACAGACAGCTTTTGATTTAGACGCTGAACAAATTCATGAAATAAAACCCGGACATGCTTTCATTGTGAGATTAGACGGAAGTATTTCCGAAGAAATGGTGCAAGAGCCCAAAGAAAAAAAATCATGTTCATTCGAGCGGATTTATTTTTCGCGTGGTAGCGATAAAGATATATATCAAGAACGCAAAATGTTGGGTAAACTACTAATTCCCGATATTCTTGAATCCATTGATCACAATTTGGAAAATGCGGTTTTTTCATACATTCCCAACACTGCCGAAACAGCATTTTTCGGTATGGTAGAAGGCGCAGATGAATATTTGAACATGCGTAAAAAAAGGCTGATTCTTGAAGCCGGGGACCGGCTAACACCGGCACGACTTGATAAGATCATGGATGTTCGGACGCGTATTGAAAAAGTGGCCATTAAGGACGCCAAGCTAAGAACATTCATCACACAGGATAAGAATCGTGCCAACATGGTAGGGCACGTGTACGATATCACTTATGATACCATTCGCAAAGGAATAGATAATTTAGTGATTATCGATGATTCTATTGTTCGCGGCACAACGTTAAAGTTGAGCATTATCCGTATCCTTGACCGTCTTGAACCCAAGAAAATTATATTTGTTTCCTCGTCACCTCAAATCCGTTATCCTGATTGTTATGGCATTGATATGGCAAAACTTGGAGAATTTGTTGCATTCCAGGCTGCCATTGAATTACTTAAAGAAAAAGGCAAAAAATCAGTGATTAATGAGGTCTATAAGCAATGTAAAGAGCATGAAGGCAAGCTGTCAATACAGAACACCAATTTTGTAAAGGCGATTTATGCTCCGTTTACAGCGAAAGAACTTTCTGTAAAAATAGCGCAGATGCTTAAAGCGCCCGGAATTAATGCCGAGATAGAAATCATTTATCAATCTATAGAAAATTTGCATCGTGCTTGTCCAAATGATATGGGAGATTGGTATTTCACCGGAAACTATCCGACACCCGGAGGTAACAAGGTAGTTAATACCGCCTTTATCAATTATATTGAAGGGCGTGACAAAAGAGCATACTGAGATCCGAATGATAAACAATGGATTTTTGTAAATCGGCTTCCCAATCCCTTTGAAAAACAGATTCTGCATAGCTTTTAACTGTTTTATATGTCGAAAAGGCATACCATTCAAGCATAACCATCTATTGTTTTGTGGTTATATTTTTTAACTTTGTGATTCTATAAAAACCAAATAATCAATTATCAACATGAAATCAAAAATATTCTTTCTTGCAATTTGGTGCATATTGCTCGTTGCTTGCAAAACAAAGCCGGAACATTATACTCCAGTAAACCCAAAAACAACCCCTGAAGCCAAAGCATTGCTTGCACATTTATATAAAACAGTGGATGAGGGCAAAATCATTTCTGCATTGCATCACAACAATCTGAATCCGGATAGGTATTCGGCAGATTTAGACCGCATTTACGAAGCATCAGGAAAAATTCCCATGATGTGGGGAGGTGATATGGGTTGGGACCAACAAAAAGTTGTTGATCTTGCTATTGGAGAATATGAAAAAGGACGTCTTGTCACATTGATGTGGCATTCGCAACGTCCGTTGGATGTAGGCCGTACTGATTTTAGAAACCAATGCCAAGGCGAATTCAGTGACGAGGAATGGCAACAACTGGTTACGCCGGGTACTGACATGTATAATGGTTGGTTAGCCAAAGCTGATTCGGTAGCAGAATATCTCAAACAACTTAAAGATAAAAAGATCCCTGTGCTTTGGAGGCCTTATCACGAAATGAATGGTGAATGGTTCTGGTGGGGTAACCGCAGAGGAGAAAATGGTTTCCAAAAATTGTGGAAAATGATGTATGACCGTTATGTAAATTACCATCACCTGGATAATCTTATTTGGGTATGGAATGCCAATGGCCCGCGCAATACGCCAGATAATGCCTACGATTACTCATTATATTTTCCGGGGCTTGATTACGTGGATGTGTTAGCTACCGACATATATCATGGTGACTGGAAACAAAGCCACCATGACCAATTAATCGAATTAGGAAAAGGGAAATTGATTGCATTGGGTGAAATTGGGAATGTTCCTACTCCGGAAATTTTGAAAACCCAGAATAAATATGCTTGGTTCATGATATGGACAGGATTCACATCAGACCGCTACAATTCTCCGGAAGCGTTAAAAGCTATCTTTAATATGCCAAATACCATTAATTGGGAACCGAAAAAATAAATATTTGACTTAAATCTAACGGGTCTTGAAATATCTGTTAGATTTTCTCAATTGGAAAATAACAAATAGCCTCTAAAACAAAATGTTTTAGAGGCTATTTAATATTCTTAAGGTTTTATTCTTCGAAGCTCTGCTGCAAGATGGTTATTTGGTTAATGGTTTATTGTGGTTTTGTGATCACATTATGACATGGGTTCACATTTTTGGATTACCTCAAATATTACTCATTTGCGTTTCCAGTTACCATCAATCTGATTGGAGATCCCTTTATGTTACAATAAACATTTATTGTTTTGCTAAAAAATCCGGCTTCATCCGGTGTCATTTCAACACGAATAGCTGTCGTTTGACCCGGTTCAACCGCTTGCTTTTCCCAATCAATGTTTGTACATCCGCAAGAGGCGGAGATTCGGGAAATTATGAAGGGATGGTTTCCAGTATTCGTAATTGTGAAAACAGTAGGATTCGGAGTGCCTTTCCGTATAATCCCATAATCATGAACCGTTTTATCTATCGTAGCGGTAGTAAGGATTACCGGATCGGTATCCTTAACGCCGGCTATTTGTGATTTGTACATTTTCCAAATATTTTGGTTCAATACCGGATTACCAACCATCACCACCTTGTTGTCTTTGTCCAACAGGAAGCATTGGTATTCCATCTCTTGCGGAAAACGATTTAACTGATGGATTGCACCGATTGTATCCATAAAAACAGGATAATTAAACCGGCTCGGTTCAAATTGAAGAGGCATTTTATCAACGCTTTCAGGTTGGAAAAAGAGCAGAAAACCCACTTCTCCTTGAAATAACTTATCTGCCTCATCCATCAGCTGTTTCCATTCAAACAATCTCAAACGGCAATCACTGCATCCCACCGAATCGACGTACATCAGAATTTTGAATTCTTTCCGTAGCATCTCGTTGCATATTTCCGGCAGCGTTTCTCTTCCGGAAACATAACATGGCACATTTTCAGGGAACAGGATTTCTTTTCCTATCCATTCATTAACTATCTTGGCTATCTCTTTCCTGTTTCTGTTGTCTTTACAAGATAAAGCAGAACAAACAGCAATCAGAAACATCAAGAGTAATGATTTGTGTTTTATGATATTCATTATGAACAATATGTTAATATCCTCAACTTATTTAAAGTAATATTTGATAAGGATCGGATTCTTTTCTTCTTTTGTATTTATCAAATCCTTAAACTTTTGACGGTTGGTCTCATCCAACATTTCTTCAATAACATAGTCTTCCAATGCACCATGATAGCACCATGACAGCACATACTCGTTGGTTACTTTTCTGGGCAGAAAGTCTACCGACTCGGTAAAACGTTCAATATTTTTACATTCATCGGTAGATTTGTCGTACATTAAAAAACCATTAATCATATTCCGCAATCGTATTCGAGCCATTACATATCGGTTGTTTTGTGCTTGAAAATTTATTCTGTACGGAAGTGTAGATACACTCGTCGGGTCATTTGGTAAATCTAATTTTTTTGCATCATAATTGTCCTTCCCGAAATCCCATATATAGGCCTTTATCAACGAATTCGGACCAACTTCGTAGGTTACATTGTCAACAGGAAAAGAGAAAAACCATTTTCCGTAGTATTCATAAAAGCAAGTATGTGAAGTTGTGTTTACAAACGTAAAGTTGTTAAAAAAAGCAGCTACTTCATAATCTTGATGGAATATTTTTTCCCCCTCAACATCATAATAAAAAATTCTAGAAGAAAAGGATTTGTCTGGCCCTGAAGGATTTATCATATAAAAAACATACGTTTTTTCATTGAGCGCTATAAAATTATATGGATAAATCGGTGGATTCAGATTCGTAAGTTGCGTTGTCTTCACAAGTTTCCCTGATAAGTCATAACTGTAAATGAAACCCAAATCTAAAATATCAATATTCCCATTGAAAGGATTGAGGAAAATGCTTCTCATTTCAGTGTACTCCCCGGGACCTCTACCGCGTTTACCTATTTGAAATATGAATTTCCCCGTGTTATCAAATACATAAACCCTGTGTTGTTTTCTATCGAAGACGTAATATCTATTTTGATAATGAATGACTTCCTCACAAATGCCAATCAAAACATCATTATTTGTATCCAAAGGAATTAATTCTATATGGCTGAAATAGTCAAACAGGGATACCTTTTGCAACGTATTCAGGTCTACTTCGATTCGATTGTCTTTTATCGAATAATATACATACGAATCCTCAACGTTTAGTTGAAATGAATTGGTCTCAATCATCTGTTTCTTCCTGCAACCGGAAGAAACAGAACAAATGAACAATAAAAATATTAAATATTTTAATTTCATGGAATTAGGAATTGATTAAATTCATTAAAAAGAGGCTGTTCAATAAGTCTGTCTTATCCCCCAGAATTTCCTGAGAAAGACTTTCGCAATGTGTAGTGAATGCTGAAGAAAAATACTTATTGAACAGCCTCAAAAAAGACTACCTGCCATAACAACAAAAACTTGACAGAGCCCATCCGCAACCTATCCAACCGCCCGTATCCCAATCTTGCCATGAAGAACAATTATTTCCACAGCAACTAGTAAAATTGCCTCCTTCACCTTGGGCTAATGCTTCAATATTAGTCAAAGTAACGTCAGATAAACCATTATTCCTTACATTAAAGTTTACATTTAATGCCATTACTGCTATAATAAATAAAGCGACGATTCCGCTAAATACTTTTTTGTACATCGTATTATAATAATTGATTAATAAATTAGACATTACCGTTTTTAACATGTACCGGCAAAACATTACTTGCTTTTTCTCTATGTCAGCAAGCGAACTCCGTTAACGGTCGTTCGATTTAATTAAGTATCTTTGGCGACCTCCTTTTTTAGGTGGGAAAGCGGGCGGTTGTCGAATTAGAGTGCTTCAAACCTTGGTTCGGCACCGCCTTATTTTTCCCATGATTAATAATAATTCAAAGTTTAAAATTTCATGTTTCAAGTTTTGGGGTATAGCATTTATTCCATTTCTTTAGTTTATCATAAAAACAAATCCCGCATTTGACTTATATGAAGTGTAAAAACATTCAAAATCAATGACTATATTTTTCTGTTTGCAAATGAAATAAAAAAAATCGATAAAAATGCAATAGTAACAAAATGGTAACTAAATCGCATCTTTGCCCACAGACACCTGCATTTTAGAAGGTAAAAAATATTGATTGAACAAGAAAAATGAAGAAAACCTAAAAAAATAAAATTTAAGGTTTCATATTTCAAGTTGTAGGTATCTATCCATGTTTTAAGTTTTCAAAACAAATTTTGCATTTGATTCATATGAAGTACAAAAACATTCAAAATCGATTACTATATTTTTCTGTTTACAAATGAAACAAAAAAAATCAAAAAATACAATGGCAACAAAATCCTTTTTTTGCCTCACGTTTGTCTGAACCAGTTTGCAAGTTCGTCGCAGGCAACCTGCCCGTTCGTCAGGCGGGTTTGTAGTTAGTTAAGCTGAACTTTGGTTCAGCCATGACTTTATATTTTTTAAACAGCTCCTTTCTTTAATTAGATAATAACAATAAAAAACCGGGGCTAAAACATTTTGTTTTAGCCCCGGACTCTTTTAAATAATATTATTTATTCAGGATGAATTGCCTCTACCGGGCATACATCAGCGCACGCACCACAATCTGTGCAAACATCTGGATCTATTTTATAAATATCTCCTTCCGAAATTGCTTCAACCGGACATTCGCTAATACAGGTACCGCAAGCAGTACAATCATCACTAATTACATGTGCCATAGTTCGTACTTTTAATGATTAAAAACAATTACAAATATAAATCATATTTTTCATGCCCGAATAAATTTTCTACTCTTTATTCTATTTTAGAATTAGTCTTGATAAGCGCATGGCTGTAGAAAAATTGATAGACAACACATACATTCAACCACACTACACAAAACAACCAAAACTACTTATCAAGGCAATATTGACCTCTATATTGATATTGATATAACCTATGATTGGCAGCTTCTTTATCATCTCCAAAACTGAGCGTTGCCGGATTCCATTTAACAGGACGGCCTAATTCATTGGCTATATTGGCAATACAGCAAAGCGTATTCGTACTGCAACCAACTTCAATAGGTGCAACCGTTTTTTTGCGTGAACGAATGCAATCGATAAAGTTTTGTGCATGCGGAGGACTTTCTTCATAGGCAGCTCTTGCAGGTTGAGCAGCCGTTTGGGTTGTCGCGCGTTGTTGGGTTTGCCGCTGTGCCGTTTGCGTTTGGGTCTGCCGTTGTTCGTGCGCCAATAGCGTTTGTCCCGGACGTCTTCCGGCAATAGCTTCAGGAACCAATGATTGATCAGAACATGCCAAATAACCACGTGCAACTTCAATCCAGCCTTTTGTTCCTATAAATTTGAGGCCCTGTGCATTTGGATTATCGTCCAAATATGGTTGTTCGGTCATCACCACGCCGTTCAAATATTTCATGGTCATATATGGCGTTCCGTTATATCCTTTAGGAATAAATTCGCAAGGCCCGGAACCGTCCATACCTATGGCTGCTTGAGCAATATCGAACATATGTGCGCCCCAATCAGCTGTGTAGCCATTGCCGGTTTCGCGATACCAACGCCAAGCCCCCCACAATTTTTCATTTTCCACAGGATTAAGCGAAATAGGAGGACACAAATCCGGATGATAATGGATTTTGGAATCATTGAGCGGACCTAACCATAGATTCCAGTTTAATCCAACAGGTAGCGGTTCTTCAGGTAAGTTAAACGGTGCAGGTGGATCGCCAACCTTACTGTATATTTTTTCAACATGTCCGATTGCTCCTGTTTGCACCAACTCAATTGCTTTGATAAATTCAGCGCTAGAACGTTGTTGGCTTCCCACTTGGATTACGCGTTTTGTGCGATTGGCTACTTCCACCATTTTCAATCCTTCGACAATGGTATAGGCCAATGGTTTTTGTACATACGCATCTTTCCCTGCCTGACAAGCATGGATGGCCACTAAAGCATGCCAATGATCGGGTGTTGCTATTCCCACAGCATCAATATCGGTACGCTCCAACAGTTCTTCATAACGTTCATAGACATCGCAACGTTTGGGCGTTCCCTTGGTACTTTGCCATTGTTCAACACGCGCTTTGAAGCGTTGACGCTTGGCTTCATATACATCAGAACCGGCAGCCACTTCTACTCCAACAACCCGAGAGAGGCCACCGAAATCGCTTAGGCCTTGACGTCCCAAACCGATAAATCCGAGTACAACACGATCGCTTGGCGCAACATGCACACCATTGACCGTCCAACTGGGAAGAATCGTAAGGCTAGCCAATCCCAACGCCGATAAGTTGATAAACTCACGCCGACTATATCCTTTATTTTTCATATGGTAGTTTATTATTTTGTTAAAAAACACGTTAAAATTACAAAACTAATTGCGCTTCGATAAATAATTATCAAGTTGATGATTTGGTTCACGGAGCAAGGTACACGGTTCACGATATTCTTTGTGCATCATTTGCAAATCGTCATCCAATTGAACCATTTATGATTCCTTTTTTATTTTCATGGTAAATGAGATCCGGCTTCTATCCTTATCTACTTCCAACACTTGGACTTTTACATGTTGATTGAGTTTTACTACCTCTGATGGATGTGACACATAACGATCGGCCAATTGAGAAATATGCACCAATCCATCCTGTTTGACACCCACATCGACAAAACAGCCAAAGTTGGTAATGTTGGTCACAATTCCGGGCAATACCATGCCGGGAGTTAAATCCTCGACGCGATGTACATCCTGTGCAAACTCAAATACTTTGGCTTTGGTACGGGGATCAAGCCCCGGTTTGGCCAATTCTTTCAAAATGTCATTCAATGTTGGCAAACCAACTTTATCTGTTACATATTTGTTCGGAACAATCTGCTGGCGCAATGACCCATCTTTCAATAAATCATTGACCGTTGCCTGCATGTCTTTTGCCATCTTTTCTACAATGTGATAGCTTTCCGGATGTACTGCACTGTTATCCAATGGATTTTTTGCATCGCTGATGCGTAAAAATCCGGCACATTGTTCAAATGTTTTATCGCCCATCCTCGGGACTTTTTTCAACCCTTCACGCGAAGTAAATGCCCCGTTTGTTTTTCTGTAGTCAACAATATTTTGCGCCAATTGCGGTCCTAAGCCTGATACATATATCAATAAGTGTTTGCTGGCTGTATTCACATTCACGCCTACCATGTTGACACAGCTCTCTACCACTGTATCCAGATTTTCTTTTAATTTGTTTTGATCTACGTCATGTTGATACTGTCCTACCCCAATAGACTTAGGATCAATCTTAACCAATTCTGCCAAAGGATCCATCAATCGACGGCCAATGGAAACAGCACCACGCACAGTAACATCATAATCAGGAAACTCTTCCCGTGCAATTGCAGAAGCCGAATATATAGAAGCCCCACTCTCATTAACAATAAAAACCTGTATATCCCGGTCAAAAGCCATGCTCTGGATAAAACGTTCCGTTTCCCGTCCGGCAGTTCCGTTACCTACGGCAATGGCTTCTACTTTATATGCGCTGATCAACGACATGATTTTGCGCTTGGAAGCGACTACCTCATTTTGTGGCGCATGCGGATATATCGTTTCATTGTGTAATAAATTGCCTTGTGCATCCAAACATACAACCTTACATCCGGTACGGAATCCGGGGTCTATGGCTAATACGTTTTTTTGTCCCAACGGCGAAGCCAATAACAATTGCCGCAAATTATCGGCAAAAACTTTGATCGACTCGTCGTCGGCCTTTTCTTTAGCCAATGCTTCAAACTCCGTCCCAATAGATGGGCACAACAACCTTTTATACCCGTCTTTCACAGCATCAGCTACCTGATCGGATGCTTCGGTCTGTCCTTTTACAAACATCCTATAGAGGATATCCAACGCTTTCGATTCATCAGGTTCAATGGTGATGCGCAAAAATGCTTCATCTTGGCCACGAAGCATGGCCAATACCCGATGTGCCGGACAACGTCGCAAAGGTTCAGAGAAATCAAAATAATCCCGGTACTTTTCTCCGTCCTTTTCTTTATTCTTAGCAACCTTGGAATAAATGACCGCATCACGGGAAAACAGTTTCCGGATAGCATCACGGGCTTTAGCATCTTCATTTACTTGTTCGGCAATAATATCCCGTGCTCCCTGCAATGCATCTTCAACGGTTTCTACTTCATCATTCAGATACTTTTGAGCAGTCAATTCTACATCGTTATCCCGTTGTTTCATCAATTGCTCTGCCAGTGGTTCTAATCCTCGTTCTTTGGCCATTGACGCACGGGTCTTTCGTTTTGGACGATATGGGAGGTATAAATCTTCAAGTTCTGCAAGCGTTTCAGCCGCTTCAATTTGTTGCTTCAAGGCTTCGGTCAATTTACCTTGCTCCTCAATGGATTTTAAAATAGTTTCACGGCGTTTATCCATTTCAAGCAATTTTTCATAACGGCTTTGTATGGCCGATATTTGCACTTCATCCAGACTTCCGGTAGCTTCTTTTCGGTAACGACTAATAAACGGAATAGTTGCCCCATCAGCCAATAATTCCAATGTATTATATACTTGATTCTCTTGTAATCCAAGTTCCTTGCAAATAATATGGATATGCCGTTCTTTCATGCAAATAAATTTTGTGGTCTCTTATAGAAAATGATTTGGATTCATTTTAAAAAGTAAAAATACATTTTTTATCCTGATTATTTGAGATGATCTTTTTTGAAATATTCATGATTTTTTAGTTGATATCATATTTTGTAAAATAAATATAATATATTTGTGATATCATTTTAATATTAAAAATATATACTATGGAAACAAAAGAATTTGATTTTAAGGGAAATAAGATTTCGGGATTTCTTATGCTTTTTTTGTACTTTATTATATTATTGGCAACTGTGCTTATATTTAGGCATGTACCTCATCTCGGATTACGTGCACTTTTGTTGATTGTCATTTTTTTATGCCTTGTCATCGGTATAGCAGGTTTTATGACCAATGAGCCAAACAATGCCCGAGTAATGATTTTCTTTGGTAAATATAAGGGAACATTAAAAAATAACGGATTTTTTTGGGTCAACCCGTTTTATAACAAGAAAAAAATCACACTTCGGGCACGGAACCTGGATGTTGCACCGATTAAAGTGAATGACAAATCGGGTAATCCGATTATGATCGGTATGGTGTTGGTTTGGAAAATTATTGATACGTATAAAGCTTTTTTTGAAATTGATACTTCATCATTAGGCGAATTAATGAAAGCATTTGAGAGTTTTGTAAATGTACAAAGCGATGCCGCATTGCGTGAAGTAGCTGGTCAGTATACATATGACGATAATGATGTACATCAAGAAGGTGCAACAACCTTGCGGTCGGGTGGTGAGTTGGTCAACAATCGTTTGGAAAAAGAACTGAATGAACGATTGGACATGGCTGGTATTAAGGTAGTAGAAGCACGGATCAATTATTTGGCCTATGCTCCTGAAATAGCAGCTGTTATGTTGCGTCGCCAACAAGCTACTGCAATCATTGCCGCCCGTGAAAAGATTGTGGAAGGTGCAGTTAGCATGGTACAAATGGCTTTGGAAAAACTTGCAAAAGACCAGATTGTAGAATTGGATGAAGATAAAAAAGCTGCTATGGTAAGCAATTTACTTGTGGTGCTTTGTGCCGATGAATCTGCCCAACCAGTGGTTAATACCGGAACTTTACACCAATAATTCAAAAAGATTGAGTGAAAAAGGAGAATCAACAAAAGGGCTTTTTGCTTCGGATGAATACCGATATGATGAATGCTGTTGAAAAATGGGCTGAAGATGAATTCCGCAGTGTTAATGGCCAAATTTTATGGATACTCGAACAAGCATTGAAAAAAAGCGGAAGACTCAAAAAAGATAAGCATCATCCGCATTGAAAGGCTTTGCGCATGCTTAGTAAACATACCTAACAGGTCTTCAAGACCTGTTAGGATATATAACTATCATTTCTCTTCGTTGAAGTATAGGCGGTAAAATCCCATATCTTTTTGGGCATCGTAGCCCTTTTCTATTAGGTTGCGATTGCCATGTATGTAGATATGGAAGTTTTTATCCAGTTTAATGACGCTTTTGAAGTTTTTGGATTGCTTTTTAACCGCTGTTTCTGAAATGTCAAATTGATCGTCGATCTTGACATCCATGTTGTTTTCGTATTCTTCTTTGTATTCCTTGAGCGATTCGATGACTTCAGGTTGTTTCATCACTTGGGTAGCGAAATCATCAAAAGAGAATTCGTCATTTTCTTTGAAAAAGGCCACAGACCGATTGAGCATATCAGCTTGATCAGCCTTGTCTATATGAAAATTCTCCGGTAAACGTTCCGTGACAAACTGCTTGCACATTTCGAGGCATTGTTCTGTCTGATGGAAATCATCCCGGCGTGGTGCCAGATTCAAAAAGTTATCACGCCAATAGGTTGCTTCACCCGATTGTCGTAAATTGTCAACTACCGACACAAGATAGCCGTTTTCTTTTTCGGTATTGAATATCAAACAACCATTGTCCAATTTATGGATATTGATCCCGTCTTCGTATTCAATTTCAAAGCTATCTCCCGAAGGATATACTTTGAGAAACGTTTCTTTAGATTCGGATTTAAACAACCCTACAGCATCTGTTTGTTCGCCGTCAACAATGCAATCGCGCAAGTAAACCACATAAAGTTCTCCGCTTTTGATTTTTGGGTGTGTAGATTCTTCGTACAAATGACGGGCAACGTGTACGGATTGGTCGTAAAGGGATTCCGGATTCTCAAAAATCTGTGAAACATACCGGTAAACCTCATTGAATGATACATCCGACTCATGTGTCAGATTGTAGTATTCCTCCGATTTGAAAGGAGACAGGAAATATTGCAATAAAAGACTTTGTACCGCATCATCCACCGGAATGGGGTTTGCAGATATTCTTATACCCTCATCCTGCGATTTGTTGCCTACTTTGTGTAGAACAAGCTGTGCAATACTAATTTCTTCCGTGTACAACATGATACAATGAATTAAGACATTGAAAAAGGATCAAGACCTATCTGCTTAATATTCGTCCCAACTTTTGATTTTGATATCCTCAAGATCATTCTTGCAGATGGCTGTCAAGAAAGCGCTCGCCAACCGGGCATTCGTGATCAGCGGAATATTGAAATCCACTGCACTTCGACGAATGGTATAGTCATTATTTAATTCGCTCTTTGACAAGTTTTTAGGAATATTGACCACCATGTCAATTTTCTTTTCCTTCAAATAATCCAATACATTGGGATGTTCATCTTCATCAGGCCAAGCTAAAGGTTTGGCTTCAACGCCACTTTCAACCAAAAATTTGGCTGTACCACGCGTAGCGAACAATTTATATCCTTTTTCAACTAATAAACGTGCAGGCATAAGTAATTCTACTTTGTCACGCATTGTTCCGGTCGATAGCAATATGTTTTGTTTTGGTACGCGGTAACCAACTGAAAGCATAGATTTCAAAAGGGTTTCGTAATAGTCATCGCCGATACAGCCCACTTCGCCGGTAGAAGCCATTTCGACACCCAACACAGGGTCAGCCTTGAGCAAACGGGCAAAAGAAAATTGAGATGCTTTAATCCCGATATAATCCAAGTCAAATGTTGATTTATCCAATTGTTCTACAGGTGAACCGAGCATAACGCGCGTTGCAATATCGACCAGATTTACTTTTAATACTTTGGAAACAAACGGCATACTACGGGATGCCCGGAGATTACATTCGATTACCTTGATATCATTGTCCTTAGCCAAGAATTGGATATTGAAGGGCCCGGATATATCCAATTCTTTGGCAATTCCCCGAGTAATGCGCTTGATACGCCGTACTGTTTCAAAATATAATTTTTGTGGAGGAAATACAATGGTTGCATCACCGCTGTGTACACCTGCAAATTCAACGTGTTCGGATATAGCATATGCAATCAATTCACCGTTTTTTGCCACAGCATCCATTTCGATTTCTTTGGCATTTTCCAAAAATTCGGTCACTACCACAGGATGTTGTTTGGAAACATTAGCAGCAAGCACCAAATAATCACGCAACTCGTCGCGGTTAGAAACCACATTCATGGCTGCACCTGACAACACGTATGAGGGACGGATCAATAAAGGAAATCCTACTTCGTCAGCAAATTTGTAGATATCATCCATGTTGGATAACTCTTTCCATTTCGGTTGGTCTATATTTGCCGCATCACACATCATTGAAAATTTATGACGGTCTTCGGCACGGTCGATTGAAGCCGGGGATGTTCCTAAAATAGGCACATTCTGACCACCTAACCTCATGGCAAGGTTATTAGGAATTTGACCACCGGTAGATATAATAACCCCTTTGGGTTGTTCCAGATCCAAAATATCCATCACCCGCTCAAACGACAATTCATCAAAATATAATTTATCGCAGGTATCATAATCCGTACTCACTGTTTCGGGATTATAATTGATCATGATTGAGCGGTATCCTTCTTTTCGTATGGTACCGATGGCATTAACGCTACACCAGTCAAACTCAACCGAGCTTCCAATGCGGTACGCTCCCGAACCAAGCACAACTACCGAACGATTGTCACGTTCAAAATCGATATCGTGTTCTACACCGTGATATGTAAGGTATAAATAATTGGTTTGAGCGGGATATTCGGCAGCCAATGTGTCGATTTGTTTGACATAAGGGACAATATTCCGGCTTTTTCTGTATTTACGTACCCTCTGCAACGATTCTTCCGAACAATCGCCTGTGACATAGCGGGCGATTTGGAAATCGGAATAACCCTGTTTTTTCGCTGTTAGAAGCAAATCATCAGGAATAGATTCAATCTCTTTGCACTTCCCTAATTCGGCTTTTAAGTCATGAATATTTTTCAGTTTGTATAAAAACCATTTATCAATCTTGGTGAGTTCATGAATCCGGTCGATGGTATAACCTTGATCAAATGCTTTGCTGATCACAAAAATACGCATATCGGTCGGGTTGGATAGCTCCTTCTCAATATCCTCAAAGGTAAGGTCGCGATTACCCACGAAACCGTGCATCCCCTGCCCGATCATACGCAATCCCTTTTGTATGGTTTCTTCAAATGTACGTCCGATGGCCATTACTTCGCCGACGCTCTTCATGGAAGACCCAATTTCTTTGGATACGCCTTGGAACTTATTCATGTCCCAACGCGGTATTTTGCAAACAATGTAGTCAATGGCAGGTTCGAAATATGCCGAAGTGGTTTTTGTGATGGAATTTTTCAATTCGTGCAAACCGTACCCCAACGCCAATTTAGCGGCAATAAATGCCAACGGATAGCCCGTTGCCTTAGACGCCAACGCGCTGGAACGCGATAACCGGGCATTCACTTCAATAACACGATAATCTTCTGAGAACGGATCTAAAGCAAATTGTACATTACATTCTCCCACAACACCAATGTGCCGGATGATATTGATCGATAATTGCCTTAATTTTTGTACTTCTTTGTTATTCAACGTTTGCGTTGGAGCAACCACAATGCTCTCTCCGGTATGGATTCCAAGCGGATCAAGGTTCTCCATACTACATACGGTGATGCAGTTGTTGTATTTATCGCGGACAACCTCAAATTCGATTTCTTTCCATCCTTTTAAGGACTCTTCTACCAAAACTTGGTTGGAATAAGTAAACGATTTAGCCACCAATGTGCGTAGTTCTTCCATATCGGAGCAAAATCCGCTACCTAATCCGCCTAAAGCATAAGCTGCACGCACAATAATCGGAAACCCCAACTTTTCTGCCGCTTTTTCTGCTGCTTCAATGGTGTTTACTGCAATACTGCGCGGTGTTCTTACCTCAATTTGATCTAACTTATGCACAAACAAATCGCGGTCTTCCGTATCCATAATTGCTTGTACGGGTGTTCCCAACACGCGTACGTTGTATTTTTCAAAAATACCGGCCTTAAAAAGCTCAATTCCGCAATTCAGGGCAGTTTGGCCGCCGAAAGCAAGTAAAATACCGTCCGGTTTTTCTTTTTGAATAACTTTTTCCACGAAAAACGGAGTAACCGGCAAGAAATAAATCTTATCAGCAATGCCTTCCGAAGTTTGTACAGTTGCAATATTCGGATTAATCAAGACAGTTGATATTTTTTCTTCACGTAATGCCTTTAATGCTTGAGAGCCAGAATAGTCAAATTCACCAGCTTCTCCAATTTTCAGGGCTCCTGAACCCAATACGACGACTTTTTTGATTGATTGCTCCATTTGATGCGGTTTGTATGCTAAGAGAAAGATATTACATTATACCAAATTTTCGGGTGCAAAAATAGACTTTTCTCGCCATTTTTTCTCATGTATTTTTAAATTTTGGTGTATGATTTTTGTATGATACTTCTCATGAATGAAATAAAATATTTGCAGCATTGTATTCAGAATGAAAATACTATCAACATGTTATTTGGGCTAAAGCCCTATCATATCGAACTCTTTGTCCGTTGGATAAACTTAACAAAGCGATTTCATGAGCCGAAGGCGAGTAATCCAACGGCAAGAATAACTCAATTTTCATTAACGTCTCGCTCCTGCCCGACTACGTCCCCGCCTGAACGAGCTATTCGGGCAGAATTCAAGCAGATTAGCGGACGGATACAAATACGCTGAATATTGACGGCTTTAGCCAAAAGATATAATTGGTGTTTTACCCAAATACACTACGGGTTAATTTAAAATTTATCCGTTTTTATATTTTTTGTAATCCCTTATTTTTAATAATTTCCCCACTCTTATGGCGTATCGTATAGTAAATTCTGAAACGTTTTCTTGTTGAGCAATAGAATTGACACTTTGTCCTTTGTTGAGTGATTCCTGTATACGCGGAATCATATCCGGCATCATCGGCCTACGAATCATTTGTTTCTTTTCTTTCGGTTGTTGTTCTTCCCTCTTTTCTCTATCGAAGCCGTAAATTAAATGATGGTTGGTGGCGTAGATGACTGCTTGAATCATGGTTTTTACATTCAGCTTCCGGTAGATGGATGCTTGCTCATTCCGTAAGGTATGACGTGATATACAAAGTTTTTCGGCTACCTCTTTGTACGTTTTTCCTTGTTTGATCAGCATTAAGATAGATTTTTCCCTCTTGGTAAGCGTTTGTTCTGTTTTCTTTCGCCACTTACGATCCATCAACGAATACTCATCGAAATCTACGCCATTATAATAATTGGCGCGTAAATGTCCCGGCGTGTCCAATACCGAACTTTCCAAAAGGCAAATACCAAACCGTATCTGTCCATCTACAAACACTGGTTTTAACTTGTGGAAAACCATCAGATATCCAGAAACGTTTTTAATGCGCACGACAAATGAAAAATAATTGATTACGTGTATGGCATTTATGTCACATAAACGTTGAAGAAGGGCCTTGTACATTGTCTTCAATAATGGCAAATCTTCGATGTGAATCACTCTGGGAAAAAAGTTACATCCCAGCAAGAGGACTTCCTCCACACAATGCCCGCAAAGAAATAAATTATGATCAGCGACAAAGTGAAAACCACGTTTTTGAAAGTCTATCACATAAACAGCCTCCATGCTCATATCTGCAAAATCTTTTACATCTAATGATAGCTTTTCGTCATTTTCGTTATCAGAAAGAAGTGGTATATCCCCAAGGAATGTTTGTCTAATATTTTTAGTCATATTTCTACAAATATTAGGTTGTACGGTCTTTCAATGCTGGCTCTCTGCCAACCCATTTCGTTTTTCTTCAACTGCTTATGAAGAGTACATATGATCGTATGTATTCTTCATTCATGTCTCTCAAGTTTGGAATAAAAACGTGAACTTCTTTTCATTCGCATCTGAAGTCCTAAGACTATCTTTGTCACAAACCACGTTAGATGTGAACGTTACTATTTATTCTATTGCGACTTAGAATTTTTCATGTTCCAGATTCCATAATAAGATACGCTTTTGAATCCAAAGGTCACATCATTTTGCATATATTGCTTTTTACTTCAAAAAAGCACAAATGGATTCCTTCCTGTCACTCTCCTCTCAATTCAAAAACGGTTCAGTTATAACTAAGTAATTATGCATACAAATATACAAATTTTTCATCTGTT
>JAVBPN010000060.1:0-13731 GCA_031549585.1 Bacteroidales bacterium | reverse complement strand
TACAGCAGCCATATCACATTCAATTCTCTGAACCAATACGAACGTTTCCGTGAAAAAATAACCCAATATAAACAACCTGTTTCGATGGGATTACGTGTCAATCCCGAATTTTCACAAGTAGGAACGGATTTGTATAATCCTTGTTCGCCCGGATCACGTTTGGGTACAACTGCCGGACAATTGGGAAATTTACCTGAAGGCATACAGGGATTGCATGTACATGCTTTATGCGAATCGTCTGCCGAAGCGACAGAACAATTGATTGAAGCCGTCGAACAGAAATTCGGACATTTATTTTCAAAAATTCAATGGCTGAATTTAGGTGGCGGACACCTGATGACACGGAAAGGATATGATGTAAACCGGCTGATAACTGTTTTACAAAATTTCCGAAGGAAATATCCGCATATCCAGGTAATTTTAGAACCCGGAGCAGCTTTTGTCTGGGAAACCGGCGTATTGGTGACAACAATTGAAGATATTGTACAAAACGGAAATATCTACACCGCCATTATTGATGCCTCATTTACTGCACACATGCCCGATTGCTTGGAAATGCCTTACAAGCCAAGGATACGTGGAGCGAGTGATGCTGGGAACGGCAAAAAATGGCGTATCGGCGGAAACAGTTGCTTAGCTGGAGATTTTATGGGGGATTGGATCTTTGAAGAAGAACCTTTTATCGGAAAGCGTGTTGTTTTTGAAGACATGATCCATTATACGATGGTAAAAACAACCACATTCAATGGCGTACCACATCCTTCGATCGGTACATGGGACGATCGCAAAGGATTTACTTTGTTAAGAAAATTCGGATACGAAGATTATAAAAACCGATTGTCTTGAAACACAAAATATGTGCTTTCTTGTTGGCTATAACCGCGTTATGTTTCTACCCGGTTTATGCACAACTCCCTGATTATAAATTCCGGTTTGCGGCAAAGCTCGTAGATGCTGATAGCATTACACCTATTGAAAAGGCGCACATTATCAATAAAACCCAAAACTTAGGGACAATCAGCAATGCAATGGGAGCTTTTACCATCACAGCTAATGTGAAAGACAGCTTGATATTCAGCGTACTCGGATATGCAACCTTGATCATCGCTGTCCACGATTCTATGTATACCAATACCCGGATTATCCGGTTAAAACCGATTGCATACAACCTCAGGGAAGTACAAATCGGTCTTTTATCTACCTATAATCGTTTTAAACGTGACATAGTGAGTATGGAATCTGCCGACCCTTTATCATTCACCATTGATCCGATCAGCAAATTTGAAGTGCCTCAAGCCAACCAAGTAGGAATCAACCTGCCGGGGCTTGGTAGTCCTGTAACTTTTTTGTACAATCTTTGGAGCAAAGAAGGCAAAGCGCAACGTTATTACCGAAGCGTGATTGGCCGCACAGCCGAATATATCATTATTGGGGATAAGTTTAACGGAGAAATTGTATCACAACTCACCGGATTGAAAGAAGACGAATTGGTTCAATTTATGTCTTCCTGTATGTTCTCAAAAGAATATCTATTATTGGCAACACCTGACGAAGTCAACCGGGAAGTTGTACGAAAATATCGTGAATATGCTGCAAGAAAGAAAAATCAAATACCGTAAAGCAAATATTTTGCTCAAATGGTGCATATTCATGCAACTGATTTGCTGGTCATTTCCTATTTCCGCTTATCGGATTGAAATATCGGATGCCTCTTTCTCCGGTATGCCGGTTTTCCTTGCCGGATATTATGGCGATAGGGTGTCTGTAATGGACTCGTCTCAATTTGATAATACGGGGCATGCTATATTTTCAAAAGATCAAGACTTATGCACAGGATTATATACATTGGTTATACCGGGAAAATGGACTTATGACATACTCATTGCATCGGAACAAAGGATTTCGGTAACGAAGGATGAAACATCTGTCTGGGTTTCCGGAAACGATCAGACAACCGGATATGCTGAATATCTGGCTCAACCAAACGAACCCGTAATCCAAAAACTTGCCGAACAATATCCCAACACTTTTCTTTCCGATTACCTGAAAGCCCTGCAACCGGGAGTCCCTTCCCCAGACACATCTGCACTCAGTGACATGAAACAAATGTTGAAGGCCTATCAATTACGTAAAAAGAATTTTTTCACCAACATCAATTTATCGGACACACGCTTGTTACGCACTCCTTTATATTTGGAGCAAGTACAATTTTACGTATCCAAATTTATTACACAGCATGTAGATACGCTTTTACGTGAAGCTGTGCGGCTTATGGAAATGTCTTCGGGCAGTTACGAAACCTTTTTCTTCATGTCCGATTTTCTGACCGATTACAGCCTTCGAAGCCCAAACGGCAGCAAGATGCATAATTACCTGATCAGGAACAGGGCGTTGCTCACAAGTAGAGCACGAAGCCTTATTCCACAATCGTTCGGATTATATTATACATTGCGCGACGAAAAGACATTTCAAGACCAACTGTCATCTATGACATTTTCGGATACCGAAGAAAAATCATTTGACCCCAACCAGATTGATGCACAATATCGTATTTTTTACTTTTGGAGTTCCGACTGTCCCCGTTGCTTGTCAGATGTGCCCAGATGGCAAAGTATATTGACAAAAAACCGAAGCGGGTCGTGTTTTGGAATAGCCGTCAACACCAAAACCAATGTAATAAAACCGACAGAACGTATTTTAGCATATGATCCCTTGTGTGTGAACGTATCTCTGAGCGAAAATTCTTGCCAAAACCTGTTTTTTATCGGTACTTATTCCAAAATTGTATTGACCGATGCATCGGGAAATGTTATTGGCATATTCGGATCATCAGCATCATTGGATAATTTTTTCATCAGGTTCAGGCAAAACGGATAGACTACAAATGAAAAAATTTGAAACTTTCAATCATCAATAAAATAGCGCAATGAAAAAAGAAGATAAACAAATATTGAAGCCGGCAGCATCTCTTAATTTTATTCTTCAGGATCAACTTATATGGGAACCAGCTGGAGATCATGTACGGCGTCAAATAATGGGTTGGAACGAACAAATGATGATGGTAAAAGTGGAATTTATGAAAGCCGGAGCTATAGGTGCTATCCATGCACATCCGCACGTTCAGGACTCTTATGTGGCATCTGGAAAATTCGAAGTAACCATTGGCGACAAATGCGTTCTATTACAAGCAGGGGACGGGTTCTTTGTTGAATCTGACATATCACACGGAGTATTTTGCATCGAACCGGGCGTACTTATTGACGTGTTTACCCCTTATCGCGCTGATTTTCTGACAAAAGCCAAATAAGTTTTTTGTTTTCTTCCTATTAACAAAAATTATCATATACTTTTGCAACTTAAAATGATCGTTTTGAATTAGTTTATGTCAAAATTCGAAATACGGAAAAAGACAATCTCCGGCCTTCTATTCCTGTTTGCAATGTTCCAAATGGCACATGCCCAGCAGGTATGGATTAGTTTATATGACGGACAGCAAATCAAAAGCTTAGCAGTTAGTTCTTATTCCGGTACAATTAACGCTTTCCAAAATAGCCAAAAACAATTTACCATCGCTGATGGTAAATCAATATATATAACCTTGCATGAGGGAAAAATGTTAGTAAATGACATAAATGGACCAATGGGTTCATTTTCTACTCTCTCTTTTCAAGGTGATCCGGAAGCTATGATCCGTGTTAAACCGGCAGATCCTTTAAATGAGGCACGCAATTACGAAGAGACCGTTTTCATATCCGTAGTTGATGGCCATATTCAAATCATCAACCAAATTGACGCGGAATTATACATTGCGGGAGTAATCCAAGCCGAAGTAGGGTTGGGCAAGCCTCAAGAATTTTACAAAGCCAAAGCCATCATTTGCAGAACATATCTTTATGGGCATATCAACCGGCACCAACCCGAAGGTTTTCATTTATGCGACGGGACACATTGTCAGGCATACAAAGGAAAATGTAGCAACGAAGCAGTTTGTTCTGCGGCGGATGCAACAAAAGGGATCATTCTTGTTGGAAGTAAAGATTCGATTCCGATCTTGGCTGCCTATCATTCCAACTGCGGCGGAGAAACAGAATCTGCTAAAAATGCATGGCAAACCAATATGCCTTATTTAGTCCCGGTGACTGATCCCTATTGCGCGACCCAACCCAACGCCACTTGGGAAAAGACCGTTTCATTGGACGAATGGTTTCAATACATCATGAAAAAAGGATTTAAGCCTGATCCAAGTGTATTAGTTGACTTTGATTTTCAACAAGAACGCCGTATTCCTGACTATGCAATCAACGATTTCAAATTGCAAACCAAAGAAATACGGAACGACTTGAATCTGCGTTCTACCTTTTTCTCTATATCGGTAGTTGGCGAACAGGTATTGCTCAAAGGTAGAGGATACGGGCATGGGGTCGGGTTATGTCAGGAAGGCGCCATGGAAATGGGACGCAGAGGTTTCAAATATGGTGAAATCATCAGCTTTTATTACAAATATGTCAATCTCGTCCCGGTTTCCGATTTACGTATCAAAATACCGGATTTTAGTACAAATACTTCCATTGCAACATCCCGTAGATAAGTAACATATGAAACATACGATACAAAGCCATTATTTATATATCATACTCTTATCTGTAACTCTCTTTTCTTCGTGTACAGATGAAGAACCGTTTGATATCATCCTGGCACAAAAGCAGATGGCTGGAAATTGGAAATGTATCGAAAAAAGCAATACGGCAGGGGCAACGGCATCCTATCAAATCACGCTCTCTGCAAGCGGCGTGACCGGTGTATACATCAGCAATTTGGCTAACTTAGGTACTAAAGTAACTGTCAACGCGTTTCTATTGGATGAAAATAATATATTGATCCCCACGCAAACCACAGATGGATATACCATTGAAGGCGAAGGAACAATTAAGAAATACAAAGAAATGGATTTGCGTTTTTCGTATAGTTATGGAACAACCCGGGCTGAAGTTCAGGCACAATGTGACAAAATAGTTGCACCATAATACGCCAAATTGATGGAGCAAGAACGCATCATATTGGGTATCGACCCCGGAACGACCATTATGGGTTATGGGTTGATCAAAGGAAACGGGAATAAAGCCGAATTAATTGCTTTGGGTGTAGTAGAGTTACACAAATTGGACGACCACTACGCCAAACTAAAAATGATTTTCGAACGTACCATTGGCCTGATTGACCATTTTCATCCTTCCGAATTAGCTATTGAAGCGCCTTTCTTTGGCAAAAACGTACAATCCATGCTTAAATTGGGGCGAGCACAAGGAACAGCCATTGCTGCTGCTTTATCCCGATCGCTTCCCGTATTTGAATATGCGCCACGTAAAATCAAAATGGCCATTACCGGACAAGGGAATGCTTCCAAAGAACAAGTAGCGATAATCCTTCAAAAAATGCTCCATATACCAGAAATACCTGCTAATTTAGATGCAACAGACGGCCTTGCTGCAGCAGTTTGCCATTTCTACCAGAAAAACATATCCAATCAAATGCCTTCAAGCAAAAGTTGGAAAGAATTCTTAAACAACAATCCCGGAAGGGTCAAAAAATAGGAACGCCCATCCCCTATTGGCATTGGTATTATTGCTCAAAAATAATTTTGTCCATCGCAAAAAAAGCCGTAATTTTAGCGTTCAAAAGGTCCGGCATTAAACAAACATTCTGAACACGAAAAACGTTGTAAAAGGGCAGATTACTTGCAATCTGCTTTTTATTAATCGCCATTGGATGAATTGATGACCGGGTAAATTAGAATTGGAGAATTATAAATGGCTAAAATACTGATTATTGATGATGAGCGTAGTATTCGCAATACGCTAAAAGAAGTGTTGGAATACGAAAATCATGAAGTTGATACTGCGGTAGATGGTATCGAAGGGTTGGAAATGTATGGCAAAGGCAAATATGAATTGGTTTTGTGCGACATCAAAATGCCGAATATGGATGGTACTGAAGTATTGGAAAAAATACTCGAAATGCCCGGAGATGCTCCTGTAGTAATGATTTCGGGACATGGAAATATCGACACTGCTGTTGATGCGATAAAAAAAGGTGCATTCGATTTCATCGAAAAGCCATTAGACCTCAATCGCTTATTGATCACCATCCGCAATGCCATTGAGCGTAAAGAATTGGTTACTGAAACCAAAATACTCAAACGCCGCGTCAATAAAACATACGAAATTGTCGGGCAATCGCCAGCTATCAGACATGTAATGGAGATGATTGAACGTGTCGCGCCCACCGATGCCCGCGTACTGATTACAGGAAGTAACGGAACAGGGAAAGAATTGGTTGCACGTTGGTTGCACGAGAAAAGCGCACGCGCCGATGGTCCTTTTGTCGAAGTCAACTGTGCCGCAATCCCTTCAGAATTGATCGAAAGCGAATTGTTCGGGCATGAAAAAGGTTCATTTACCTCGGCATACAAAGACCGTAAAGGGAAATTTGAAGCAGCCAACAAGGGAACGCTATTCTTGGATGAGATTGGAGATATGAGCTTGTCCGCTCAAGCAAAAGTACTTCGTGCGTTGCAGGAAAATAAAATATCGCGTGTTGGTAGCGACAAGGAGATCAAAGTAGATGTACGTATTGTTGCAGCGACCAACAAAGATCTGAAGCATCAAATCGAACAAAACCTATTCCGTGAAGACTTATATCACCGGTTAAGCGTCATTTTGGTGCGGGTTCCTTCTCTGAATGAGCGTTTGGAAGACATTCCACTGCTTGCTGAACATTTCATCAAGCAAATTTGTACCGAATATGGAATGAACCTCAAAGAAATCACTCCGGATGCCATCGAAGAGTTGCAAAAAATCAATTGGACAGGTAATATCCGGGAGTTCCGCAATGTGGTTGAACGCTTGATTATTCTTTGCGATAAGAAGATAACAGGAGCGGACGTAATTACATTTGCCCAACCGATATCTAAAACCGAACAACCGAATACGGACGTTTAGGTGGCATGGATTTAGCAATGGTGAAAACAGACAACATAAAATTCGTAAAAACATAATAAATCAATAACAATGGCAGTAGTAATTAACGAAAGTAATTTTGAAGAACTTGTATTAAAATCAGACAAACCGGTGTTGGTTGACTTTTGGGCTGAATGGTGTGGCCCTTGCCGCATGATTGCTCCATATGTGGAACAATTATCGGAAGAATATGCTGGGAAAGCAGTTATTGGTAAGGTAGACATAGAAGAAAACAACAGCATCGCAGCCCAATACGGCATCCGGAATATTCCAACTCTTCTATATTTTAAGGGTGGACAAGTAGCCGATAAACAAGTCGGCATGACAACAAAAGCTGTTTTAGCCGGCAAATTAGATGCTTTACTGTAAAAGACCAATATTTTCGAGTAAGATTCATCAATAAACTTTATTCATGGCTTTTTGACCTTATAGGGGACAAAAAGCCATGTCCGTTATCCATTCTTTGCTAAAACAATATGAATAAGCTTAAATTGGTAAGAACCAAAAAAAACCGGACTACTTTACGTCAGCATCTTTTTCATGCCATTTGTATTCCATATGTGATATTGGTATGTGCTATGTGCGCACAAACCCAATATCACACACACGAAGGCACAACGCAAGGGACACTTTTCAAAATCATTTATGAAAGCCCGGAAAATACCAATTATGACAAAGAAATTGATCAACTTCTAAAAGAATTTAGCGCATCATTATCTATTTATGATCCAAATTCGCTCATATCCCGGATTAATCAGAATGATCCCACAGCAAAGGTTGATAATTATTTCAGAACTGTTTTTAACAAATCTGTAGAAGTCAATCGGGCTTCCGACGGAGCTTTTGACATTACTGTTGCTCCGCTTGTCAACTTGTGGGGATTTGGATTTACTTTCGATTCACCGCATGCCAATAAAGAAAAGGTAGACAGCGTATTGCAATATGTAGGCATGAATAAAATTAGAATATCAGGAGATCGGGTAGAAAAAGATTCTCCGGGAGTAATGCTTGATATGAATGCTGTTGCCAAAGGGTATTCTGCTGATGTTGTTGCCGATTTCCTGAGAAAAAAAGGTTGTCGTAACTATCTCGTAGAAATAGGAGGTGAAATTGTTGCCCGGGGAGTGAACGCTTCTAAAAGTATCTGGCGTATCGGAATAGATAGGCCAGCCGATAGAGTTGACCCAGGTGTAGCGCTTCAAGCGATTATTCAGCTAAAAAATAGAGCATTGGCAACATCTGGAAATTATCGTCGTTTTTTTGAAATCGATGGTGTAAAATATGCCCATACTATTAACGTCAAAACAGGCTATCCGACACAACATAACCTATTGAGTGCCACTATACTTGCTGATGATTGCATAACCGCTGATGCGTGGGCAACAACTTTCATGGTTTCCGGATTAGACCAAAGTATCAATTTATTAAAACAACATCCTGAATTAGATGCTTTCCTCATTTATAGTGACGAACAAGGAAATTACCAAACGTATGCAACAGAAGCCCTCCAAAAAATAATGCAACAATTATAAAATCTACCCGATAGATGTCTTCATATGATGCTGTAATTTTTGATCTTGACGGAACTTTAGCCGACACATTGGCCGATATTGCCGGAGCAACGAATCATGTGTTGGTTGCGAATGGTTATATGCCTCATCCGGTTAATGCATACAAACTTTTCGTTGGGAATGGACTCAGAAATTTGGTTATCAGCAGCCTGCCAGAAGACAAACGGACAGAAGCCATCGTTGACGCGTGTTATGCAGAGGTAATTGCATATTATGAAGAACATTTTGCCGATACAACACATTTGTATGCTGGTATCCCTGAATTATTGGATATTTTATCTGCTAATCATATTAAAATGGCTGTATTATCCAATAAAGCGGATGCCATTACACAAAAAATATGTGCTTTGCTACTAAATCGATGGACATTTGAGACCATTATAGGAGAAAACGAACGTTTTCCCCGCAAACCGAACCCCGAATCGGCAAAACATATTGCATCTGCAATAGGTGTTCTTCCGGAAAAGGTATTATATTTGGGCGATAGCGGCGTCGATATGCAAACTGCTAAAGCCGCCGGATTTTATCCGGTAGGCGCTGCCTGGGGCTTTCGCTCCAAGGAAGAATTAAAACAAAACGGTGCGATGAAGTTGATTGACCATCCGTTGGATTTACTGAACTTATGGGAAAATGAATTGTTTTTTAAGAAAGACCAACATTAAAATTGTACAATGAAATGTCCATGAGAAAAAGTTCTCACCACCAAAAAAGATTATAGAAGGACATTCCATCTGACCTTAAAAATAAAATTATAACCAGATGAAAAAGAAAGTATTACTGATAGTTTTGGCGATTGCAATTGTTGTATTCGCCGGATATTTTTTAATCCATTTTTATTTCGTATTTGGCGAAGGAGTCAAAGCCGGTCAATTGAATTATGTGGTTAAAAAAGGATATATTTTCAAAACCTATGAAGGGAAGCTAATACAATCGGGCATTCAATCGGAAACACCTGGTAGTGTTGGGTCATATGAATTCGAATTTTCGGTTTCGGACAAAAATGTCGCCGAAGAATTGATGAGAGCAGGAGGTCGTTACGTAGAACTGCATTACAAAGAATATTTTGGCGCTATACCTTGGCGCGGATACAGCAAATATGTCGTAGATAATATTGTGAACATCAAAGATGCCGTTCCGTCAGATAACCCATTTATTCAGCCCAATCCGGTAGAAACCAATGCGCAGCCTGCGCGGACAAATATTCCATAACGATCATTTAAAAAAGATAATCACTACAGATCCGGCGATCATAATAGCCGAACCCAATATCTTTTTTAAGATACTTGTTTCGCGGAAAAACTTATAACCCAACCATACACTGACAATCGAAGAAAGTTGGAACAAGGCCAATCCATAACTAACAGGCATATGGTCAAAAACAAAATTGGTGGACAACTGCATGATACCCATGCATGCAACCAAACCCAAATACTTTTTTAGGTCAGGAATAGTAATGCTTTTCACTTCTTGACTCCACTTAACACCGAAAATAAAAAGAAAGAAAAAAGAGAACAAACATCCAAACCAACACCAACAAGCAAATGATATCACAGGAGAGGATGCCAAAATAACTTTTTTCACAAAAACGGCTTCAATAGCAGTCAGAACCATAGCCCAAATACGGTATTGTATTTCTTTCCGGCGAAACAGAGCCCACGTAAAACGCTCTTCTGTGGTATCCAGCACAAAATAACTACCGAAAACGATCAAGGTAATCCCGCATATTCCAAAAAAGCTCGGTATTTCGCCAAGCAAAAAGATCCCAACCAACATGCCGATCACCGATTTATAGGAATTAATCGGCCCAAGCACAGACAAGTCGCCTTTTTCCAACGCCTTTACCATAAATCCGTTCCCCAACGCACCACAAATTCCACCCAATACGGAAAACAACCAAAATCCTGGCAACAATTCTGTCCGGCACATGATGGGAATAATAGCAATGCTCGCAATACCCAGCAGTAGATAAGTCAGAAAATTAACCATCAAAGGATGGTTCCCACGCAATGTCAATTGTTTTTGAAACACATTTCCCAACGGTATGGAAAAAATGCGAAAGATAACCGCAATAGTTGTTAATATGCCTGACATGCTTGGTAAAGAAAATGCAAGGAGAGTTAGATGAATTTATAAATGACCATTAAATATTATCATCATTCTTGAAACGTCCAATTATTTACCTTGTTAGCGGTCAAAGACCCTGACAGAAGTGATTTGGGACGTCTATCCTTTATTAATTAGGCTTGACAAATATCCAGCACCAAACCCATTGTCAATATTAACCACAGAAATACCTGCTGCACAAGAATTCAGCATGGTCAATAAAGCAGATAATCCATTGAAATTCGCACCATAGCCAACACTGGTCGGTACAGCAATTACCGGTTTGTCAATTAAACCGCCAAGCACTCCCGGCAAAGCGCCTTCCATACCGGCTACAGCCACAACAACCCGCCCATTACGTATCACATCCAACTTACTGTATAAACGGTGAATTCCCGCAATGCCCACATCGTAAATCCTTTCCACCCGGTTTCCGAATAACTCGGCAGTAACCGCAGCCTCTTCTGCAACAGGTATATCAGCAGTACCTGCCGTCACAATGGATATATAAGTTTCTGTTAATGGTATTTCGTTTAATTTCAAGGCAATGGTGCGAGCAGCCCGGTTATATTCTGCTTCCGGATATTTGGGTTTGATTCGGGTATATAATTCTTCGGTAACTCGCGTAGCCAAAATATTACTTTTACGGGCATACATCAATCCGATGATTTCCTCGGATTGCTCCAATGTTTTTCCTGCACAGAAAATCACTTCGGGATAACCCGTACGCAATTGCCTGTGATTATCAATCTTAGCAAACCCCATTTCAGTATATGGAAGGTCTTTCAGCTGCCCTAATGCAGCATCAACACTTTTTGTTCCCTGTTGAACAGATTCGAGCAATTTACGGAGTTGATCTGGGCTCATGATAATTAAATCATTTAAAGTTCAAAATTTAAAGTTTAAGGTTTTTATCCAACCTTGTTCATTATTTGTTGCTTAATAATTGAGCTGCATGCTTTTTTGTATCGACTTTTTCGATGATTCTTTCAATCACGCCTTGCTCGTCAATCACAAATGTTGTACGTAAAATGCCCATATAAGCACGGCCATACATTTTCTTTTCTCCCCATACACCATATGCTTCAGCAATGGCTTTATCCATATCTGCGATCAATGGGAAAGGCAAATTATTCTTGGCAATAAATCCTTGATGGGATTTTTCGCTGTCGGGGCTTACCCCTATAATTGCATAACCCTTCTTATGAAAATCCCCATATGAATCACGCAAATTGCATGCTTCAGCTGTACAACCGCTGGTATTGTCCTTCGGATAAAAATATAAAACCAACTTTTTACCCTGAAAATCAGACAATGCAATCTCCCGTCCGTCTTGATCTTTTCCCTTAAAATTGGGGGCTTTATCTCCTACTTTTAATTTGATCATCAGAACAATATTTAATTGGATTCAAATTTTCTTATTCTTCAAGCCACTACTAGTAAACTTGAAACCTGAAACTTTAAATTATATTAATCATTCAATTTCAATACTGCTAAAAATGCCGATTGTGGCACTTCTACATTACCAATTTGTCGCATCCGCTTCTTACCCTTCTTTTGTTTTTCGAGCAATTTGCGTTTCCGCGAGATATCTCCACCATAACATTTTGCCGTTACATCCTTACGGACAGCTTTCACCGTTTCGCGGGCAATAATTTTTGCGCCAATAGCTGCCTGTATGGCAATATCAAACTGTTGGCGCGGTATTAATTCTTTCAATTTTTCACAAATCCGGCGTCCGAAATCGTAGGCATTACCACGATGAATCAAAGCAGATAGCGCATCTACACTATCACCATTCAATAGAATATCGAGTTTTACCAAATCGGCTTGTTTGTATCCCGTTGTATAATAATCGAATGAGGCATATCCTTTTGAAATACTTTTCAGACGGTCATAAAAATCAAATACGATTTCCGCCAACGGCATTTCAAAATTTAACTCCACACGGTCGGTAGTCAAGAATACCTGATTATTGAGTGTTCCACGCTTATCCAAACATAATTTCATAATGGCACCCAAATAATCGGCTTGTGTAATCACTTGAGCTTTAATATATGGCTCTTCAATATGATCGATCAAAGAAAGGGCAGGCAAACCCGAAGGATTGTGCACATCAATCTCCTCCTCTTTAGTCGTATATACCTTATACGAAACATTGGGAACGGTAGTAATTACGTCCATATCAAATTCGCGATCGAGCCTTTCCTGAATAATCTCCATGTGCAACAGCCCAAGAAATCCACACCGGAAGCCAAATCCCAGCGCTGCTGAAGATTCAGGCACAAATGTAAGAGATGCATCGTTTAATTGTAACTTCTCGATAGAAGCCCTCAATTCTTCGTAATCACTGGCATCTACCGGGTAAATTCCCGCAAATACCATAGGTTTCACTTCTTCAAAACCTGCGATTGCTTTATTACATGGAACTTCCACATGGGTAATGGTGTCCCCCACCTTTACTTCACGAGCCGCTTTGATACCTGATATAATATACCCTACATCTCCGGTATTCAATTTTTCATGAGGTTCAAGCTTCATACGCATTACCCCGATCTCATCGGCATGATACTCTTTCCCAGTATTAAAAAATTTGACGTAATCGCCTGTAGCAATGCTGCCATTTACAATTTTAAAATACGCAATAATCCCGCGGAACGAATTAAATACCGAATCAAAGATCAATGCTTGCAACGGAGCATCCGGATCTCCTTTAGGTGCAGGAACCGCATGAATGATCCGTTCGAGAATCGTATCAACTCCCAATCCTGTTCTTCCACTGGCTTCAATAATATCATCGCGCTTGCAACCCAACAAGTCTACAATCTGGTCTTTTACAATATCAGGCATAGCCGCAGGCATATCCATCTTATTGAGTATAGGGATGATTTCCAAATCGTATTCAATGGCTTTATATAAATTTGAAATGGTTTGTGCCTGAATACCTTGCGTTGCATCCACTACCAAAAGCGCACCTTCACAAGCAGCAATAGAACGGGATACTTCATATGAAAAATCAACATGTCCGGGGGTGTCAATCA
>JAVBPN010000138.1:0-14153 GCA_031549585.1 Bacteroidales bacterium | reverse complement strand
TAGATGGCGGAGCCGAGTTAAAGGAATTTATTTTTAGTTGTGATGATGTAGGAACATATACAATAGAAGTCATTGCCCGGGATGCTTCTAATAATCAAACAACTTGTATACTTGATTTTACAGTAGCAGATGATACTGATCCATCGTTGTCTTGTATAGGAGACCAATCGGTTTCTTTAGATGCATCCGGTTCTTATCGCTTACGTGTATCTGATTTGGTCACGTCAGTTTCGGATAACTGTGCCGTCGATACGTTTTTTACCATAGACGGCGGCGCTGAGCTCAAGGAATTTACTTTTAGCTGTGCTGATACCGGAACACACTCTGTAAGAGTTATTGCCCGCGATGCTTCTGACAATGAAACAATTTGTACTCTTGCATTAACTGTTGCAGATAACATTTCTCCAACATTGTCTTGCGTCGGCAACCAATCTGTTTCTTTGGATACTTCGGGAGATTATCTGATGCGTGTATCTGATTTAGTCACGTCTGTTTGGGATAACTGTGCCGTTGATACATTTTTTACGGTGAAAGGTGGTGCAGAACGGAAAAGCATTATTTTTAATTGTTTGGATGTAGGAGATCATCTTATCCAAGTCATTGCTCGAGATGCTTCTGGCAATGAAACAACTTGCAGCCTTACAATCACTATTACTGTTGTAGATGATATTGACCCGCAGTTAACTTGCGTGAGTGATCAATCAGTATCTTTGGATGCGTCCGGTGCTTATCGCTTGCGTATACAGGATTTGGTTACATCAGTTTGGGATAACTGTGCTGTTGATACATTCTTTACAGTGGATGGCGGCGCCGAATTAAAGGAAATAGCCTTTGCCTGTGCCGATACCGGAACATATGTTATCCAAGTGATTGCCCGCGATGCTTCCGGTAATGCAACTACTTGTACTCTTGACTTTACGCTTTCCGATACTACTGCTCCGACATTGAATTGTGTGGGCGATCAGTCTGTTTCTTTAAATGCTTCTGGAATTTATCACTTACGTATACAAGATCTAGTTACGTTAGTTTCTGACAATTGTGCCGCCGATACATTCTTTATCGTGGATGGCGGTGCCAAATTAAAAGATATAATCTTTACCTGTGCTGATACCGGTAAACATGTAATAGAGATTATTGCCCGTGATGTTTCGGGCAATAAGACTACCTGTACCATTGACTTTATTGTTGTGGACAACACTGCGCCGACGTTAACTTGCGTAGGTAATCAGTCAGTATCCTTGAACGCTTCCGGTACTTATCGTTTGCGTATACAGGATTTGGTTACATTGGTTTCGGATAATTGTGCCGTTGATACATTCTTTACGGTAAATGGAGGAGCTGAGAGGAAAGAAATTCTTTTCGATTGTAATACTACTGGCACCTATGCCATTGAAGTGATAGCCCGCGACGCTTCCGGTAATGAAACTACTTGTACTTTTAACTTTACAGTTGTCGATACCACTGCGCCGACGTTAAATTGTGTGGGTAATCAGTCAGTATCCTTGGATGCATCCGGAACTTATCGCTTGCGTATACAGGATTTAGTCACATCAGTTTCGGATAACTGTGCTGTTGATACATTCTTTACGGTAGATGGAGGCGCTGAACTAAAGGAAATAGTCTTTAACTGTGAAGATACAGGTACGCATGCCATCCGGGTGATTGCTCTTGATGCTTCCGGTAATGAAGCTGCTTGTACTTTTAATTTTATTGTTTCCGATACCATTTCCCCAGTAATTGCGTGTGTGGGTGACCAAAGCATATTCTTGGATTCTTCGGGTGATGTCTTATTGAAAATATCTGATTTAGTCACATCAGTTTGGGATAACTGTGCTGTTGACACATTCTTTACGGTAGATGGCGGTGCTGAACGTAAAAGCATTGTCTTTAATTGTTTAGATGTAGGGGATCATTTTATCCAAGTGATAGCTCGTGACGCTTCTGGAAATGAAACAACTTGCGGTCTTACAATTACTATAACCGTTGTAGACGATATTGATCCGCAGTTAACTTGCGTGGGCGATCAATCAGTGTCCTTGGATGCCTCCGGAACTTATCGTTTGCGTATACAGGATTTAGTTACGTTTGTTTGGGATAACTGTGCTGTTGACACATTCTTTACTGTAAATGGTGGCGCCGAATTAAAAGAAATAGTCTTTGACTGTGGGGATACAGGTGTACATGTCATCCAAGTTATAGCTCGTGATGCTTCTGGAAATGAAACGACATGTTCATTGGAATTTGTTGTTTCTGATACTACAGCTCCGACATTGACTTGTGTGGGCGATCAATCCATATATTTAAGTACGGTTGGCGATTATCGCTTGCGTATACAGGATTTAGTTACTTTGGTTTGGGATAATTGTGCCGTTGATACATTCTTTACGGTGGATGGCGGCGCCGAACTGAAAGATATTTTATTTGATTGTAGAGATGTTGGGACGCATACAATCGTGGTCATAGCCCGCGATGCTTCCGACAATGAAACTACATGTACATTCACAATTACGTTGGGATATCAGGGAGGCAAGATTCCTAATCCTGTTATCACCCCGACACCCGATAACAATGAGCTTTGCAATGGCGGAGAAACATTATTAAGATTAACAAACCTTGATTTTGATGATGTTACTGCTTGGCAGTGGATTGTTGTTTCACCTGTTGGAACAGGTGCTCTGGCAGGCAATAGTGGTCCGGAAGGAATTTATGAAATCAAACAAACATTATCCAACCTCACGGATTCATATCAGACAGTGACGTATAAAATTAGTCCGGTACTATATGGTTTGTGTGTTCTGGATACATTATACAGCGATGTATTTGTCAATCCATCTCCTCAAATATTGGTCTCTGTGCCTGATACGAGCATATGTAATGATACCCGGGTGGTTATATTAGCATCGCTTCAATCTACCATTACGCCACATGCCTCTGTTTATTATGATTGGGTAGTTGATGTCAACGATGTTAGTGGTGATCAAAGTTCATCGGTTTCTGTTCCGCTCAATCAAGTGATCGATCAGGAGTTACATAATCCGACGATGTCGTCTAAAGATGTTCTTTACACATTGACCCCGTCTTTATTCTTAAATGGGGCATATTGCGTATCTAATCATACTGTATCGCATAGTGTGACAGTTCAACCCGATCCGGTAATCGGTGTTGTGATGAATCAAGATACCATTTGTAATGAGGAAACCATTAACATCAACATTGTTACAGCGAATAGCGTTTCTGCGGCGCAATGGGGTGTTACGACAACTCAAATGGCGCCGGGCGATGTTTCTGTTGTTGGAAGTACGATAACAAATGTCGGTTCTTATCCATATCAGTTTACAAATACTTCATATGAAAGCAGGTCTGTTTCTTATCGATTCCAACCGGAGATCACCATTACTAGAAGCGGATATGTTTGCTCCGGAAACGATACGGTTCCGGTCATTGCCATCAATCCTACGCCGGTGATGGCTGTTGCTTTCAGCGTGAATGACTCTATTTGTTTTGACGAGGGCACGCAGTTAGATTTGTCAACGTTGAACCGTAATATTATTGGAGATCTAAAATATGAATTGGTTTCGGTCACATACGGCCCGGAAGTTGAAAATGTCGGATTAACACCGGGCATTTATAATTGGACAAATCAGATTTCTCAGAGCGCTTTAATCAATAAATCCGATCAAGTGCAGACCGTTACCTATGCGTTCGAACCGTTGATTCAATACCGGGGGAAAATATGTAATGCGGCAACTGCTGTCACTCAGATTGCATATATCGCTCCTGAAGTCAAATTCGATTTAAACCTTAAAGTTGTACCTGGCGATTGGAATATATCTTGTTATGGCAATCAAGATGGGAAAATTGATGTGATCGATCAAAAAGGCGGGTGGTCTGGTCGAGGCTATGCCTATGCATGGAATACCGGAGCGACAGGAGCTATTGTTGATGGGTTGCCGGCCGGATCATATCGTGTGGTGATGACTGACAAAACACTTGGCTGCCATGCTTCTAAAGACACTATTCTTACCCAACCGGATAAATTAATCATCAAGCTAAGCGGGACTGCTCCCGATTGTCATGGGCCTACCGGTAATCTTACCATCTCTCCGCAAGGAGGTACGCCTATACCTGATTATACTTATAAATGGGACGGTCCTCCAGGTTACAGCGGCTCTACATCTTTTGCGGATGGCTTGATTTCAGGAAAATATTTTATTGCAGTGTCAGATACGAATGGTTGTGTAGCTCTTAAAGACACCTTTTATAATGTGGTTGCGTACGGAACCAGCACGACTTCCTTCTTTGCCAAATCGTATGGATCTGTACCTTATGGAAGCGGGCCGCGTGATTATTATAACATCAGTTGCTATGGTAAAGACGATGGATTGATAGAAATAGATTCCAAAGATATAACCGTTGGTTCGTATACCTGGATCAATCAAAATGGAGATACTATTAAATCCGGAGTAGGCGTCGATATTCCGCGAGCAGCGCTTGCTATTGACAACTTGCCGGGAGGAACGTATTCCCTTTATCTTGCCGACGATAAAGGTTGTGAATATTATCCGTTGGTGCAAAATATTGTATCGCCTCAGCTACTCACTTATCAGTCAGTTATAAATCAATATGGCAATGGGTTTGAGGTGCAATGTTATGGCGACCAAAATGGAATTGTTACTATATCCAATGTTCAAGGAGGAAATTCTCCACAAGGGCAGTATACCTACCAATGGGTAACAATATCTGGAAATGCGGTCGCTAATCCGACACAGGCAACACAGAATGCTTTATCGGCGGGTGAATATGAATTTACTGTGAGCAGCCACAATGGAACAATTGTATGTAATGCTGTAGATACATTTGTAATTAACCAGCCAGCAGCATTGAATGTAACTGCTACAATTCCTCAGAAGAATGGTTACGAAATCGCATGTTTCGGAGATGCTACCGGTAAAATCATGTTGGATGTGAGTGGTGGGTACGGTTCGTATACTTATAGTTGGACCACCAACGATGGATTTGGTTTAATTCCTACCGCAGAAGATCAGGATAATCTGACAACAGGCACTTATAATGTGGATATTGCCTATGGTGGAGTTTGCCATGTTACCAGGGCATATGTCATAAAATCTCCTACTCAGATTGTTGATCAGGCTGTTATTGTCGGGATTTCTTGTCATAACGATAGCGATGGTAGCATTACAATCACTCCTTCGGGTGGATATGGAACTTTATCATATCTGTGGCAATCTCCAACCATGCCGATTCCTCCGCACCAAACAACCCAAACGGGTTTGAAAGCCGGAACATATTGGTTGACGCTTTCAGACCAGAATAATTGTTATGTCAACAAACAATATGTTTTGGAAAATCCTACGGAGGTTGTTCCTAACATATCTGCGGAAGATATGAGTTGCGATCCCGGAAATGACGGAAGTATTACGTTGAATCCTACAGGTGGGACAGCTCCGTATACTTATACTTGGACAACACTTGATGGATCTGGATTATTCCCCAATGCACAAAATCAGTATAGCTTGACAGCGGGTACATACCAAGTTGTGGTTGCCGACAGTAAGAATTGTACGGCAACGGCAACAGCGGAAATTCATGTGCCTCAGGCTTTGGTTCTGCAAGCTGTGATTTCCAATTATAATGGATATGGAATTGATTGTTTTGGAGCCAATACAGGTTCAATTAATTTGATTATCCAAAATGGACGGGGACCTTATACGTATGCATGGTCATCGGGTCAAAACACGCCAAGTCTGGAAGGGGTAAAAGCCGGAACATATAGTGTAAGAGTGGTCGATAATTTTAATTGCTCGGCAACAACGCAAGCCATATTGACCCAGCCGGATCGGATGTGGATGCAGCCACAATCACAAAATGTAACTTGTTTTGATGGCTCCAATGGTAGCATTAGCGTATTTTCTGGGGGTGGCGTTATGCCATACCTTTATCAATGGTCAAACGGAGCGACCTCTCCGATTATCGACCATTTACCAGCCGGATCTTACGTGTTAACCATGATTGACAACAATGCATGTACGAAAGATACAAACATCATCATACAACAACCTTCTGCCATAAAGGTACAGTTTGATGTTACTAATTCTTTCTGTGTCGCAATCAATGATGGGGCTGTTAGGACTACCGTATCAGGAGGAGTTTCTCCATACACTTACCTGTGGCCGGGCTTGAATAGTACTTCTCCCAATGTCGCAGAATTGAAGAGTGGAGATTATCAACTCATTGTTACCGATGCGCAAGGTTGTACTGTTTCTGCCGTTGCAGAAGTCAGGCCTAATCACGATGAATGTATCCAAATACCCAATGCATTCTCTCCCAATGATGATGGAACGAATGATTATTGGGAAATCACTGTGGGCGATCCAAATTCGATGGTTCATTATCGACTGATCGATTTGTACCCTGAAGCAATCATCGAAGTGTACTCTGCCAATTGGGGTATGTTGTTATATCGTTCGGAAAAGGGATATCCTAATCCGTGGAATGGTAAATATCAAGGAAAATTCCTTCCGGTTAATTCATATCTGTATGTGATTAAATTGAATGATCAGATTAAGCCGATTATAGGAAATGTCACAATAATTCGATAGTCTCTATGAGATTTATATACACATCCATTTGTTTATTATGCTTGCTGAGTGGAGGTATCTATGCACAACAGATGCCGCCATACAACCAGTATTTTATTAATGGATTTGTAATTAATCCGGCTTTGGCAGGGAAAGATGGAACTACCAAATTTGAACTTACAGCCCGCGATTATTGGATGGGGATACCCAATAGCCCCAAAACGTTTACTGCGAGCGCTAATGGCCGTATCCTTCGTAGAAATCTATTTTTCCGTAAAGGAAAACCGCACACAAGAAGCGGGCGAGTTGGTATGGGTGGTTTAATTTATAATGATCGAAATGGAGTAGTCAATCGTTTGGGCCTACAATATACTTATGCCTATCATATTGATTTGAGAGATTCCGAATTGTCATTGGGCTTGTCGGCTGCCCTTTCTCAGACTCACATTGATGCCGCTCAATTGGAATTTAAAGATCCTGAGCCGCTGCTTCGGGAAGGTTTTTCTAACATATCGTATGTGCCAGATGCTTCTCTCGGTATTTTCTACAAGAAAAGCCATTATTATGCAGGCCTTACCATATCTAACCTGTTTCAACGTTCCATCAATGTGGGCGAATTTGATTACAACTATGTGATGTACCGGCATTATTTTCTGCTTGGTGGGACAAGTTTTGATGTAGGTGAGAATTCTTATATCGCCCCTTCTTTCTTATTCAAATTTGCTTCTAATAATGTCTATCAAGGAGATATCACACTGCGTTATTCCTATAAGGATGATGCGTGGCTTGCTGTTTCATACCGTTCTCCGCAAGCTGTTATTTGCATGGTAGGCGTTCGGGCTAAAAAACTATTTATTGGCTATTCCTATGAATACAACTTTAGTAACATACGTCACTACAGTTGGGGCACTCAGGAGGTTAATCTTATTTATCGCATTGGCGATACGGCAAGAAGATATCGTTGGTTAATCAGATATTAACGGTAGTGCGTATGGAAGATAAATTTTATTTATTGTTTTGGCTAAAGCCTTTATAATGAATAGAATTTGCAACCGTCAGCTAAAGCTGGACGGCAATGAATTTGATAATTTTCATTGCCGTTGGATTTATCCAACGGATAATAGATGCAATATTATTAAGGCTTTAGCCGAACTTCAATTTAAAGATTTTTCTCCAAATGCACTGCGGGATAGATGTTAATCTTTTCGGGCTTGTTTTATAATATGATTGTTTGATTCTATTAAATAGTCTCATTGTTTGTTAAATCTGCATTAGGCAACGAATAATAGAAATGGAACAATTGACTTATGAAACCTTCATACAACACATACGCTGTTTCTAAATGGTGAAAAAAACACCAAAAACATCAAACCTATTGGTGGTAGATATTGTTGTATATCAGAGCATCGAAAGGGATGATTCGTTTTAATCATAGAGATACCATTAATGCGAGGAATGGCAAAATGGCATGAATGCCGCGTATTTCCTGTAATTTTGTCATTGTTTGTATTTTGGTGAGCTATTTGAATAAGGATATGATACCATCATAACTGTTTATGGTGGCTTTAGCCAGACGTTCTATCAACGTTAGCGAACCAAATTACTGAAAAATCAGATCAAATAAACAATTAGCTATTTGATCTTAAAAATAAAAAATCAATATGAATCTCAATCAATTTACCATCAAAGCACAGGAAACCGTTCAGTCTGCTATTCAATCAGCTCAGGAGAATGGTCAACAAGCTGTTGAAACGGGCCATCTTTTGAAAGCATTGTTTGACGAAAGTGAAGATGTCGTTTCCTTTTTATTGAAAAAACTCAATGTAAATGTCGATCGCTTGAAAAATGTGGTCAGCCAGATTATCACGTCGTATCCCAAAGTATCCGGTGGAGAAGCCTATTTATCAAAAGATGCTTCCAAAGCATTGCAAAAATCCATTGCTTTGTCAAAGGATGCAGGCGATCAATTTGTTTCAGTCGAATACGTTCTCGCCGGATTGTTGGAAGTGGGCGACCAAGTAACACAATTATTAGAAGATAATGGCGTCTCACAAAAGGCATTGCAGAAAGCCATAGATGAATTGCGCAAAGGGTCAAAAGTGAATAGTCAAACGTCTGAAGATACCTTTGATGCACTCAATCGTTATGCCATTAACTTGAACGACCGGGCGCGTAGTGGAAAGCTTGACCCAGTGATTGGCCGCGACGAGGAAATCCGCCGTGTGCTTCAAATTCTTTCGCGTCGTACCAAAAATAATCCAATATTGGTAGGCGAACCGGGCGTGGGGAAAACAGCCATTGCTGAAGGACTGGCGCATCGCATTATCAATGGTGATGTGCCGGAAAACCTCAAAAACAAGCAAGTATACTCATTGGATATGGGCGCATTGATTGCCGGAGCCAAATACAAAGGCGAATTTGAAGAACGGCTCAAGTCAGTGGTCAAGGAAGTGATCGCTTCTGAAGGCGATGTCGTTCTTTTTATCGACGAAATACATACATTGGTGGGGGCGGGTAGGAGCGATGGTGCAATGGATGCCGCTAATATTCTTAAACCTGCATTGGCGCGTGGCGAATTACGAGCCATTGGTGCTACCACATTGGATGAATACCAGAAATACTTTGAAAAAGATAAAGCGCTTGAACGGCGTTTTCAAACCGTGATAATCGATGAACCCGATACGTTGAGCGCGATATCGATTTTACGTGGTATCAAAGACCGTTATGAAACGCATCATCAAGTGCGTATTCGCGACGAAGCGATTATTGCGGCTGTAGAACTTTCGCAACGTTATATTTCCGATCGTTTTCTTCCTGATAAAGCCATTGACTTGATCGATGAAGCGGCAGCAAAATTACGTCTTGAAATGAATTCTGTCCCTGAAGAAATAGATGTGCTTGAACGGCGCATTCAGCAATTAGAAATCGAACGGGAAGCCATCAAGCGTGAAGGTGATGAGCCGAAAATCAAATTGCTAAGTGAGGAGATAGCCAATCTGACGGAAGAATGTAACGGCTTACGTGCTAAGTGGCAGAGCGAACGTAATATTATTGAAAACATCCAGGCTGTTAAAAATGATATCGAAGCATACAAGCTTGAAGCGCAGCAGGCTGAACGGCAGGGAGATTATGGACGTGTGGCTGAATTGCGGTATGGAAAAATTAAAGAGGCTGAAGCCCAGATGGAATCGCTCAATAAAGAATTGCAAGGGCAACAATCGGGTTCGGCTTTGATTCAGGAAGAAGTTACTTCCGAAGATATTGCCGGAGTGGTAGCTCGCTGGACGGGCATCCCGGTATCCCGTATGCTGCAAAGCGAGCGCGAAAAATTATTAGGGCTTGAAGATGAATTGCACAATCGTGTGGTGGGACAGGATGAGGCGATTGCTGTAGTTTCCGATGCCGTTCGCCGTAACCGTGCCGGTTTGTCTGATCCTAAGCGGCCTATTGGTTCGTTTATTTTCTTGGGAACAACCGGTGTAGGAAAAACGGAGTTGGCGCGTGCGTTGGCGGAGTTTCTGTTCAATGATGAAAACATGATGACACGTATTGACATGTCCGAATATCAGGAACGCCATTCCGTATCGCGTTTAGTTGGAGCGCCTCCGGGTTACGTGGGTTATGATGAAGGCGGGCAACTTACCGAAGCCGTGCGCCATAAACCTTATTCAGTTGTATTATTGGATGAAATCGAGAAAGCGCATCCCGATGTATTCAATATCCTGCTACAGGTACTTGATGACGGCCGTTTGACCGACAACAAAGGGCGTACTGTGAATTTCAAAAATACCATCATCATTATGACATCCAATATCGGATCGCATTTGATTATGGAAAAATTGGACGGGTTGACCGATGCCAACCGGGAAGAAGTATTGGAACAAACCCGGGTGGAAGTAATGGATTTGTTGAAACAAACCATTCGGCCGGAATTTATCAATCGTGTAGATGAAATAGTGGTATTTAAACCGCTTCATAAGGATGAAATCAAGCAGGTAGTCAATCTGCAAATAGAAAGTTTACGAAAAATGTTGCAGTTGCAAGGTATAGACTTAAAAGTAAGCGATACTGCGATCGAATGGCTTTCTATTGCTGGCTATGATCCGCAGTTTGGAGCACGTCCGGTAAAACGGGTCATTCAAAAAAATATTTTAAATGAATTGTCCAAACGCATTCTTGCAGGTAGCGTGAAAACCGATAAGCCCATCAAGGTCGATTGTGTCAACGAACATTTGATATTTGAGAATTAATCAATAAACCTTAAAAGCCCTGATAGATATGAAAACCTGTTAGGGCTTTATTTTTATGATAGTATTTCTTAATTTTTGCTTTCGGAAAATTTTACGTACTTTTGTAGCGGGTAAGTCCTATACGACCAGCTCCCATTAAATCCCCCAGGACCGGAAGGTAGCAAGGGTAAATGGTTGTAGCGGTGCGATATAGGTCGCTTACCCTTTTGTTTTGGTAAGAATAGTTGCCAGAAAAATTTCATGGAAAAAACGAAAATACCAAAGAAAAACCGGTTGAAAAAAACCGTTTATTATACTCTTGTTTTGGCTAATATAGGAGCAGTTACTGCTTTATTGTTATCTTATTTAAGTTGTTTTGTTAGTCCCGAAAAAATGTGGCTACTAGCATTTTTTGGAGTGGCATATAAATATCTTTTGGTGATTAACATTTGTTTTGTGGTTCTATGGATTGTCTTCAGAAAAAAGATATTGTTTCTTTCGCTTTTAACTATTTTGGCCGGATTGAGTTTTATTGGGCGTAATTATCAATGGCCGGGTTCATCTAAAGTAGATCAAGAGAAAGACGGGATTAAAATACTTTCGTACAATGTAAATTTGTTTTATAAAACGGATGCCGTTCAAAAGGATGGAACCAAGCTAAATGTGTTTGACTTTATCCGCGATGGTGGTTTCAATATTATTTGTCTTCAGGAAGTACGTGCTGAAAAAACAGGGGCTTTGACTATTAGCAATATTCAAAGAATGCTTTCGGCACCATACAGTTATTTGGAACAAACCGTTGGATCTATTGGATTGGCAATTTATACTTCATATCCGATTATTCGCAAAGAACTTATTTTTTCCGAACGCACCACCAATGCATCGATATATGCAGATCTGCTGATTGGAGTTGATACGGTCAGGGTATATAATGTACATTTGAAGTCTATCGGTTTTACCAAGGAACACCGTGCATTGTTAAATAATGCGCTTGATCGTGATTACGTTAATTCGGATGTCAATACCATTAAAGCCATTTTGCGTCGAATGACCGAAGCATCAACCCTTCGTTCTCGCCAAGTCGATATTATGAAGAAACATATATCCAAATCTCCTTATCCGGTGATCATTTGCGGAGATTTTAATGATCCGCCGGTATCATATACTTACCAGCACATTAGCCGTGGACAGAAAGATTCTTTTATGGAGGCCGGCTCAGGGAAAGGGGTTACGTATAATGTCGGCGCAATTTCTTCATTGCGGATTGATTATATTTTTCATTCGCCCGTCTTTCGGGCATATCATTATGAAAGCCCTCGACTTGAATTATCTGACCACTATCCGGTCATCAGTTTTTTAGAAAATAATGCGATTGCGGAATGATTATTGCGGATTTTATTTTGATATGATAATTATCCGTCGTATCTTTGCGTCGCAATAATCGGAAGATATTATCCAAACAATATATTGCGGGGTGGAGCAGTGGTAGCTCGTTGGGCTCATAACCCAAAGGTCGTAGGTTCGAGTCCTGCCCCCGCTACTCGAAGAATCCCAATCTGTTTCAGGTTGGGATTCTTATTTTATATAGACTACATGATGAAAACGATTCCTATATTTTTGTTGTGAAAGAGCTTTTTACCAAAGAGGCAAAGGCTTATTGTGTTGATTCAGAGTCTATTTTTAGCAAGCATGTAATTTCTGCTTTTACTTCATTGATCAAATCCTGGGGAGAAATTTGGATTTGCAGTCCGCGTTGTCCGGCACTAACGTAAATGTATTCAAAATTCAAGCATGTTTCGTGGATGTAGGTCGGGAAAAGTTTTTTCATCCCGATTGGAGAACACGCGCCCCGGATATACCCGGTCACGGGCAAAAGTTCCTTCATCGGAATCATATCGCAATTTTTATTTCCTGACGCTTTTGCTGCTTTTTTCAGATCCACTTCTTCTGCGCCGGGAATAATACAAACGAAATACCCTGTTTTATCTCCTTTTATAATAAGGGTTTTGAAAACCTGCGTGATTGGTTCATTTAATTGTCCAGCCACGTGAATAGCACTTAGGTCAGCCTCATCCACTTCATAAGCAATTAATTGATAGGGTATCCCCGACTTATCAAGTAGGCGAGCCGCGTTTGTTTTATTGATTTTCGTTACCACTTATTGTTAAATTTATTGCAATCATTATTGTCATTTTGAGAAGCAAACTAGTTCTGGAATTACTTGGTTTTGGATCTTGGATGAAATTCAATGATCGTTTGTCTTAAGAAACTACGATCTAAGTGTGTATATATTTCAGTAGTAAGAATGGATTCGTGTCCAAGCATTTCTTGTATAGCACGCAAATCGGCCCCACCTTCTATCAAATGAGTGGCGAAAGAGTGCCTGAAAGTGTGTGGGCTGATTTTTTTCTTCAGGCCGATTTGCGCAGCAAGATTTTTAATTACAGTAAATACCATGACTCGTGTCAGTATTTTGCCTCGATTATTGAGAAACAAAAAATCTTCGTGCCCCTTTGCCGGTTCTGATTTAGAACGATCAGTGAGGTAGAGTTTAATTTCGTGAACGGCTTTGCTACTAATGGGCACTAAACGTTCTTTGCTGCCTTTCCCTTTTATTTTGATAAATCCCTCGTTAAAAAATAGATCCGATAATCGTAATCCTACTAGTTCGGAAACCCGCAAGCCACAACTATACATAGTTTCCAACATTGCTTTGTTGCGCTGCCCCTCTGGTTTACTCAAATCAATGGCTTCCAATAACCGGTCAATCTCTTCAACATCGAGCACGTCCGGGAGTTTTCTGCCTACTTTGGGATAATCAACCAAACGGGTCGGGTCGGAGTCGATCAAATTGTCCATCAACATATATTTGAAGAATGCTCTGATGCCTGACAATATTCTTGCCTGAGAGCGGGCTTGTACACTTTTGTTGCCCAACCACACAATGAAGTCAGACAGTACGGATGCGTCCACTTCTTGAGGTGTAATCTCTAAATTATTTTCTTGGAGAAAGGTTTGCAGCTTATTCAGGTCATCTATATACGCTTCAATGGTATTGGATGCCATCGATTTTTCAATTTGCAAGTATGCTACAAATTCATGAATCAGTTGTTCCCAAACGGTTTGGTTCATTGGTTATTGTATTTGGGTTTGATGATACACGTTACGGATGTTTCTACAAAAATATTGAATAGATTGTAACAAATGATCAAGGCGTTTCATGTTTTTCTTCTCTCCGGAATAAATCTTTCAGCCGGTACACCTGTTTGCGGAACATGATACCTGCCCCCATTTTGGTTACGTTGCCTTCCAGAACGTCCTGATA
>JAVBPN010000223.1:0-50705 GCA_031549585.1 Bacteroidales bacterium | reverse complement strand
CAGCAGATGCTGCATGTGTCGGGGTTGTTGTTGGTATTAGCCATGTTCATAGCAACGGTTTTGGTCTTTTTGCTATTGCCTTTCTTAAATGAACTGACAGGAAAACAACTTTACTTTGACTTGTTTTCATCCGGGATATGGTTGTTTTATTTGGTATTGTCCGTTGCAGTGATCATGCTTGCCGGTATTTATCCGTCCATTATTTTATCATCATCCAAACCAATAGGATTGACTGCAGCCTATTCGCCGGTATTAAAAAAGTCATTTCTCCGAAAGGTACTGGTAGTAATGCAATTTTCTTTTTCTGTTATACTAATTGTCATTACCATCGTGCTTGGTTCTCAATTGAATTTTATGCGAGAAAAAAATCCGGGATATGAGCGGGAAAATATTTTTTCCATCCGTATGCATGAGATAAAGGACCATTATGCTACCGTTAAGAACGAATTGTTGCAACAAAGCGCTATTTCTGAAATAACTGCTACCAGATTACCAATCAATAATGCTGGTTGGGGTTTAAGCAACAATTTCCAATGCAAGGACGGTACAAAAAACTTTACGATATATGCCTTCTGGGGTGATTACAATATATTGGATTTTTTTAATATCTCTTCTGTCGGAGGGACTAAATTCACTATAGAGGACAATCAGTTCAATGGCATTATTGTCAATCGTAAACTGGCAGAGATGTTGGGCTGGGATGATTTGCTTGGTAGGTCTATCCCATTATTCTCGTCTGAAAAAAAGATTATAGGAGAAGTAGAAGATTTTAATTTCCAAAGCTTTCATCAAGAAATTGGACCGACGGCTGTTTTCTACTTATTGGAAGATGTCGATTATTTTTATATAAAATCAGCTCCCGGCCATACCGCTCAAGCGGTTGCTGAAGTGGAAAAAATATGGAAGCGTTACAATGAAGCTTATCCGTTTGAATATAGTTTTCTCGATGAGGAATTTGACAAAATGTACAAATCGGATATTCGCACCGGGAAATTATTCAATGCATTTGCCATCATTGCTATCCTTATTTCCTGCTTTGGGTTGTTTGGCTTGGTTACTTATACCGCCGAAATGAAAACCAAAGAAATAGGCATTCGAAAAGTGCTTGGGGCAAGCGTAACAAACATTGTGGAAATGCTTTCCAAAGAATTTCTTATTTTGGTTACAATCGCCATGTTAATTGCTTTCCCATTAGCATATTACTGGTCGGATAAGATGTTGCAGGACTATGCTTACCGTATTCATATTACATGGGTAATATTTGCGATAGCAGCATTGGTAATAGTTGTGTTAACATTGTTTACAGTGGGTTGGCAGTCTATTAAGGCGGCACGGGCTAATCCGGTGAACTCAATCAAAGCAGAATAAAAAAGACCGTAAGATCGCAAGACATGTAAGACCGTAAGAAGAGATAAATAGCCTATGATCAAAGTGATCAACCGAAATATGAAGCATTCCTCCGCTGACAGGATCCATCGATTACTGTCGGAGAGGAATTTTTTGTCTGTGGTTGTGCTCTTTGACAGAGATAAAATTAAATGATTGTCGGAAAGTATGCCTAAAGAAATTCAAAAGTTAAAGATGAACGTCATTGCGAGCGTGAGCGAAGCAATCTAATTTTCTTATCAAAAGATTGCTTCACCTTTCAGGTTCGCAATGACGAGCCAAAAACTGCGATTAGGCATCAAAACCGATAACTATATAAAATAAATGATAACCTAAAAACCGAAACTATATGAATAATTTTTTGTATTACATGAAAATCGCCTTGCGCAACCTTCGCCGCAATGGCTTGTATTCGGTCATTAATATTGGCGGCTTGGCTGTAAGTTTGACTGTTTGTATCCTGATCTCGCTTTGGGTAAAGGATGAATTGAGTTATGACCGGCTTCACAAAGATGGAGACCGTATATATAAGGTTTTAACTTCGATAAAAGGGAATGACGGTTATTGGCCCACATCATCGGCTCCCATGGCTTCATTTTTGCAGAATGATATCGCTCAAATCGAAGAATATTGCCGGATTGGGACCTACAACTATCAGTGTAGTTATCTGGACTACGAGAATACCAAATTCCGTGATCTTTCCATATTGGCTGTAGATACTTCGTTCTTTCGTATGTTTGATTTTACTTTGCTTAGGGGTGACTTGCGCGAGCCTTTCCCGGACGATTTATCTGCTATCATTTCTGAGTCTAAGGCAAAAGCGTTTTTCGGAAATGAAGATCCCATTGGAAAAATGCTGAAGACACCTCATGATTTTTCTTTACAGGTAACCGGGGTGATAAAGGATATTCCTGAAAATTCTTCCATCCGGCCGGATGTGCTTGTGCGGTTTGATGTGCAACAACGGACATTCGGAGGAAATGGACCATGGAAATTGATTGAAGAGGATTGGGGGAATTTTAGTTTTCAAACCTATTTTAAATTGGCTATTGGCAGTAATCCGGAAACAATTGCAGGGATGATGGCTGAGAAAAAAATAAATACGGTCGACCTTGGATACAGGCTACAACCTTTGTATGAAATGCATTTGTATAATTTGTCCGGACAACCGGCAGGCCTCAAAAACATTTATATATTTTCTGTCATAGCGGTTTTGATTTTAATCATTGCCTGCATCAATCATGTCAATCTGGTGACTGCCCGGGCGAGCAAACGCAGCCGTGAAATTGGCGTCCGTAAAATTGTAGGGGCAGGTAAAAAAAGGTTATTCGGGCAACTGATGGGAGAAACGGCAGTCATGTTGGTTGTGGCGGTTATATTGGCTACAGCGCTTATTTATGTATTGCTTCCATTCTACAATGACCTTGCAGGGAAAAACATGCATTTCACCTTATTTGAACGATCAACAGCACTCATATATTTGTCTGTCGGAGCGGTTACTTTATTGTTGGCCGGATTATACCCGGCATTTACGTTGGCTTCGTTTCGTCCGGTCGACGCTTTTGGAATAGGGGCACAGGGAAAAAGCAAAGCATTGTTCCGGAAAGCTTTGGTTATATGCCAGTTTTCTTTTTCCGCAGCGTTGATTGTTGCTACCATTGTGATTGCATCACAACTAAAATACATGCAGCACATGAATCCGGGATATGAGAAGGAAAATATACTGACAGTTAACTTGCCGGGTTCATCGGGTTCACATTTCCGGGTGATGATGGAACGATTATCTTCCGAACCGGCTATTATTGCCACATCGGCATCGATGTTCAATAAAATGATCTGTGAGTCGAGCAGGGCAGACGTCTGGCGCGATAAAAACGATCAATCGCCTTCTTTTGCTTGGGCTATGGTTGATTCCAGCTTTCTTTCATTCATGGATATTCCCCTTGTAGAAGGAACATATTTTCGATCATCCGGAGAAATGATGCAAAGAGGAACTATTGTAAATGAAACGGCAGCAAAGTTGATGGGTGAAGGGGCTTCTGTGATTGGGATGCCGTTGTCTTTCAATGGTGGCGATACCGAAATCGTAGGTGTGATCAAAGACTTTAATTTTCAAAATTTGCATTCGGAGATTAAACCTCTGGTGATCAACTGTGGCTTGGAATGGGAATCATCCTTATATGTCAAAACGGCTCCCGGGCAAGCGAAGCAAGCCATTGCTGCTGTCGAAAAAGTGTGGAAGGAATATAATGCCGACTACGAATTCAAATACAATTTTTTGGATGATCATTTTGATCAGGTATATAAGGCAGATATCCGTACCGGAAAGCTGTTCACCATCTTTGCCGTTATTGCCATCTTTATTTCTTGCCTTGGGCTTTTTGGTTTGGTGACTTATACTGCCGAAACGAAGACGAAAGAGATTGGCATTCGTAAGGTGCTTGGCGCCAGTGTGCCAAATATCGTGATCTTGCTTTCAAAAGAATTTTTCATATTGGTGGTTATTGCCGGGCTGATTGCTTTCCCATTGGCGTATTATTGGTTAAATCAGATGTTGCAGGACTTTGCCTATCGTATCAGCATTACCTGGACGGTATTTGTTATTGCAGCAGTGATCACGTTGGCGTTGACTTTGATTACGATTGGCTGGCAAGCGATAAAAGCAGCGACGTCTAATCCGGTGAAATCGTTAAAAACAGAATAAAAAAGACCGTAAAATCGCAAGACACGTAAGACCGTAAGAAAAATGAAAGAGTTCGATTTTACCAAATAAGTACAATCATAGATTAAATGTCGAATAAACCAAATATAGCATCAATACATGTAAGTGCGCGACCTCTTACGGTCTTACCATCTTACATGTCTTACGGTCTATCTAAAAGATTACTCATCACTTAACACACATTGCCCTATGTTCTATCATCTTAAAATCTTTTTGCGCAATCTGCGCCGCGACAAGTTCTATTCTATCATCAACATCGGCGGATTGGCCATCGGCATGGCTGCTTCCGCACTTTTGCTGATATGGGTGTATAATCAATGGTCGTCCGATCGTTTCCATACCAAAGCCGAACAAATATACATGGTGTGGAATAAGGCGACATATAACGGACAGGATTCATATACCAACTACACTTCATTAGTGATCGGCCCCGCCCTGGAAGACGAATATCCGGAAATTGTCGAATCGGCACGTGTCTCGAGGGGTGGCATTTATTATTTCGGTGAAGGCGAAAGGCATATAAGTATGCGTACCCTGCATACCGATCCTTCCTTTCTCACCATGTTTGATTTTCCGTTGTTGCAGGGAGATATACGTACGGCGCTCAACGACCCGTATTCCATTATCCTGACCGAAAAGGCTGCCCGGCGAATTTTCGGTGATGAAGATCCGATGGGGAAAACCATCATGTGCGATGCAAAATATCCGGTGACAGTGATGGGAATCATGAAAGACTTGCCCAACAACACCCGTTTTGACTTCGAAATAGTCGGCTCGATTCAATTCGTAGAAAAAGTGCATAACTGGAATACAACGTCGTGGTGGGTCAATATGGTTGAGACATATGTGGAAGTAGCCCCTCATGTACCATTAGCCCGGTTGAATGCTTCTATCTGTGACATCATTAAAAATCATACCGAGCAGCGGGCGCAAAGGGAAACATTTCTGTTTCCGTCGTACAAATCACATCTGTATAGGGATTTTGAAAACGGTGTTCCCTCGAGGGGGCTGATCACTTTCCTGCGCATATTTACCATTCTGGCAAGTGTTATTCTGCTTATTGCCTGCATTAATTTTGTGAACCTCAGCACGGCCAGGGCAACGTTGCGGGCTAAGGAAGTGGGAGTGCGTAAAGTGATGGGCGGCAGGCGTATTGGGCTTATCGGGCATTTTCTAAGGGAATCGATTGTGTTGGCTTCTGTTTCGGGCGTTATTGCATTTCTTTTGATTTATATGGCGTTGCCCTATTTTTCGGAATGGTTGAGCGGATTTAGCGGAAAAGTATTGTCTTTGGATATTTTCGACAGGCATTTTTGGGTATTTGCTGTGGGGTTCATTCTTTTCACAGGGCTATTGGCCGGTTGCTATCCGGCCTTCTATCTGTCAGGATTTCGTCCTGTCAAGGTATTAAAAGGCGATGTTCACTTCGGTGGCCGCATTACGCTACGCAAAACATTGGTGGTATTTCAATTCTTCGTTACTGTGATTTTAATTATTGGCGCCTTGACACTGCGCAAACAAATCGTTTATGCGCAAGACCGCCAGATGGGATGGGATAACGAAAATTTAATCCGTATTTCGCTTACGGATGAAATCAGGAAACATTATCCGGCTTTCCGGAACGATTTGATGGCATCGGGCGCGGTAACGGATGTAACAAAAACAAATGCGCCCATGTCGACGTTTGGGTCACTAACTGATGGCATAAAATGGCAAGGTAAAGATCCCGATGCCCAACAATTCTTCGATTATTATTTTGCGGATGGTAATTGGGCGGAAATGATGGGTGTAGAACTCGTTGCGGGGCGTTATCCCGACCCGGCAACCCGGCCTGCAGACTCCACGGCCTTCTTGCTCAACGAAACGGCTGTGAAAATCATCGGATTCGAAAATCCCATCGGAGAGACGATTTCTTTTTGGGGCCAAGAGGGCCAGGTGGCGGGAGTAATCAAGGATTTAGTACTTCATCCGTTCGAAAATATCCATCCTTTGGTTGTCGGTTGCAACGAAAAAGTGGTTGAGCGCACCACGGTGCATATCCGGTTAAGCCCCGGCAAAACGGCCGACAAACTATCTTCAGTAGAAAGTATTTATAGAAAATACAACCCCGCCCATCCGTTCGATTACAGGTTTATAGACGAAGAATACGTTGCTACGCATTTCGCTATGGTAAAACCAATCAAATCGCTGGCAGATTTCTTTACCATCATTACTATCCTGATCTCATGCATGGGTATGTTTGCATTGGCCGCCCTTACAGCCGAACGGCGTAAAAAAGAAGTTGGCATCCGTAAAGTATTAGGCGCTTCGATAGCCAACATCTCATTGCTGATTTCCAGGGAATATTTGGTGCTGACGGGCATTGCTTTTGTTATTGCCGCACCTTTGGCCTGGTTCATGATGAATCAATTGTTGATGATATTTCCCTATCGTACGAACATAACCGTATGGCTGATTATGGCGGTCGGTGTGCTTATTCTGCTCATCGCCATACTTACGGTTGGTTTTCAAACAGTCAAAGTAGCCACGTCTAATCCGGTAAAGGCGATTAAAACGGAATAAGAAAGACCGTAAGATCGCAAGACACGTAAGACCGTAAGAAAATGATAAAATTTAATTTTTGTCAAATAGATGTAACCATAGACTAGATATGGCGTCGAATAAACAAAATATAGCGCCAATACATGTAAGTGTCGCAACCTCTTACGGTCTTACCATCTTACATGTCTTACGGTCTATCTAAAAGATCACTCATAATTCATCGCTCTTTGTTACATCATCTGTTATTCAAAAGTCAAGTAAATAAAATAATGTCATGAAACCTGTTTTGCGTAACCTTTTAAGTGTCATCCGCCGTTTTAAGATGGCGACAATCCTGAATATATTAGGCCTTTCGGTTGCTTTTGCAGCATTTATGGTCATCATGATCCAACTGGATTATGATAACGGTTTTGACAAATTCCATCAAGGCCACGATCAGATTTTTCGTGTGGAATTAATTCAAAAAGATAATATATGGGCAGTTCTTAGCCGTCCCATTGCCGAGCGTTTCTTTGAATCGTCGCCTTATATTGTCAGTGGTGCGTTCAGCAACCCCGCGAATGAAGATGTTTTTTTCCATGTGGAGAAGGATGGTGTGCGGAATTTCTACAAGGAAAAAGGAATGTCGGTATCACCCGGATTTGCCGATGTGTTTACATTTGATTTTGTGGAAGGAACGGAGGATGCCCTTACAACGCCCGAAAAGGTAATTCTCCCGCTGAGTCTGGCGCACAAAATATTCGGAAAAGAGTCGGCTGTGGGCAAACAGCTTGTCAGCGACCGGGGAAGCCAAACGGTAGGAGCGGTATATCGCGATTTTCCTGCAAATACCATCGTCAATAATAGCATATATGCTCCTATCCCTGAAAAGGAAAATAAGGATAACTGGGGGAATTTTAATTACCTTACCTATATCCGGGTCAACGACGCATCTCAGGCGCCTTTGTTATTCGATAACTTCAAGCGGAATTTCAATCTCCCTGAATCATCTTTTGGTAAAAATTTCAATTGGGAGGAATCGGGTGTCAGCTTGCGGCTTACAGCTCTTCCGGAACTTCATTTCGTAACGGATGTACAATTTGATTTCGTACCCAAAGCAAGCCGGCAGACATTGATGATTTTGTTTGCCATTGCCATTGTGCTAATCGCCATAGCGGCTATCAATTTTACCAATTTCAGCACGGCGTTGACGCCCATGCGTATCAAAAATATCAACACGCAACGCGTATTGGGAGCAAGGCAAAGCATCTTGCGTTTTGCGCTTGTTTTCGAAGCGGTTGCCATCAGCCTACTGTCATATCTTGTCGCTATTTTGTTCGTTTTGTTGTTCAATAGCAGTCCGTTGGCAAAGTTGACAGACGCCGATTTGTCGCTTGCGGCTCATCTGTTGATTGCCGGTGGAACGGCTTTGGTGGCATTGCTCACCGGTTTGTTTGCGGGCTTATATCCGGCGCGTTACATCACTTCATTTGCCCCGGCGTTGGTATTGAAGGGAAACTTCGGGCTGTCGCCCAAAGGGAAAAGTTTGCGCAATACATTGATCGGCATCCAGTTTATCGCTTCTTTTGCGCTGATTATCGGTGCATCCTTCATGTACCTGCAAAACCGGTTCATGCAAAATTCGTCTTTGGGTTACGACAAAGCCGCTTTAATTACTGCCGATATCGGTCAGATACAAAAAAGTCGCGAAGCATTTACCGATCAATTGAAATCGTATTCGGGGGTTGAGGATGTTACTTACGGACAATTCCTGTTGTCGAGTTCCGACGCGTATATGAGTTGGGGGAAGGAATATAAAGGTGATGATATTATGTACCAGGTCTTTCCCGTGCATTACTCGTTTCTGAAAGTGATGGACATCAAGATTACTGAGGGCCGCGATTTCAGGCAAGAAGATACCCATACGCAACATGGCGCGTACATATTTAATGAAGCTGCACGGGAGCAATTCGGCCTGGAGCTGAACACATCAATAGGAGGTGGCGGTGGTAATGACGGTGAAATTATCGGATTTATGCCCGATATTAAATTTGCCTCTTTCCGCATGGCGGTTGAACCGATGGCATTTTATGTATTTGGAACCGAGAACTGGGGACGACAACCTAATTTTGCTTATATTAAACTAAAGGCAGGAACTAATCTGCATGCGGGGATGTCGCATATTCGCTCAACACTTGCCTGGTTTGATGCGAATTACCCGTTTGAAGTCCGTTTTTTTGATGAAGTATTGCAACGGTTGTATGAAAAGGAATCTTCGCTGAGTTCATTGATTTCATTGTTTAGCCTCATTGCCATCTTCATAGCCGTTGTCGGTGTATTCGGATTAGTGGTGTTCGACAGCGAATGCCGCCGGAAAGAAATCGGCATCCGCAAAGTGCTGGGGGCATCTGTCATTGGCATCATCGTCATGTTCAACAAGGCGTATTTTAAGATATTGGTAATCTGCTTTGTTGTGGCAGTCCCGCTTGCATGGTATGCCGTTAATCGCTGGTTGGAGAATTTCGCATACAAAACACCGGTATACTGGTGGGTTTATTTATTGGCTTTTGTCGTTATAGCCGCAATTACGGCCGGTACGGTGACGTTCCAGAATTGGCGCGTGGCAAGTAGCAACCCGGTGAATAGTATCAAAACGGAATGAGAAGACCGTAAGATCGCAAGACACGTAAGACCGTAAGAAAATGAAAGAAGACCGTAAGACCGTAAGACACGTAAGACCGTAAGAAAAAGAAGAAGTTTGATTTTACCAAACAAATACAATTATAGATTATATATTGAATAAACAAAATATATCATCAATACATGTAAGTATCACAACCTCTTACGATCTTACCATCTTACATGTCTTACGGTCTATTGAATAATATCCAATAAGGTATCTCGACACGGCAAAAAGGTATGTCAACATGGTTCAGAGCTATGTCAAGATGGTATGATATGATGTCGACATAGCAAAAAGGTATGTCAACATAGTTCGGAGCCATGTCGAGATGGTATGGTATGATGTCGATGTAGCAAAAAAGGTATGTCAACATAGTTTGGAGTCATGTAGACATGCTATGGTGGGATGTCTACATAACAAAAAGGTATGTCAACATACCTCCGGGGTATGTCTCTCTGTACCGCACTTCGCTAAGCGGCAATTACCTTACGGTGAGATCGCTTTGCTAAGTTGTATTGCCGCTTTTTATCTTCGTCGAATTTTAAATTGCCTGCGGCGAGCTAAAGGTTCGACAATGTTGAGCGACGGCATTACAAATGCCGCCGAACATACTCACCACCGATGGATATGAAAAATGGGACGAACGTATTTTTATCAATATATGAATTTTTGACAGCCCACCTCCGGGGTATGTCTTCCCGGAAAAAAGCAAAAGCGGAAAACATAGTTCCCCGCTTGTACTTGTTGGTCAAATTCCGGACTTACTCCGCTTTTTTGTTGGCCGACAAAGGCCTGCGGTTTGCAAACTGGGTAGCCAGGTCTTTTTGAATAGGTAAGGCACCCTGAACGCCGTCGCCAGATGCTCGTTGCACATTGTGATAATAGCCGCGACCAGCAAAATAGGCTTCATTACCGGCTGTCATGCGGGTATCGTCCACCATTTGGTTGATATCGCCAACCAGTACCATCACCTGCTTGAGGTTATTCACATCGGCCATGTCGATCTTCCAATCATCCAAGCTGATGTGCGAAGGCAGGAATTCGGGATGGTTGATGGCATGTTCTAGCGATTTTTCGCCGAATGCAAGGGTTCCGTCGCTCATTTTGGGAAGTGACTTGCGCTGCTCTACGGTAAGCGTCGGGCAATAAGGTTCAAGAAGTTTTTTTGCTTCCGACAGGCGGCTTTTCACCTGGTTGATGATGTCTTCGGGGACAGCCTGAGAATGTCTGTTTTCCATAATGTTAATTTTTTAAATGAATAATAATGTTATCCTGTATGCAACAGGCGAAGCAAAAATAAAATAAAATTCTGATTTTTTTTAATAATCATCAACAAAAAAGCAAATAAATAGTGATGAGTTATAAACGATGAGTGATGAGTATATAAAATTTATCACTTGACGTAAGCTTAGGATAAGAATCCGAAGAATTCACATGTTTATAGATATAAGGACGATTAATTAGGTATGAATCATAGGAGTTATATGCCGGTTGTATGAATTTTCGGAATTATAGAGTATGTAACAATAAGTTCGCCTTTTGATTTACATTATTTATTAATAATATGAATTCTGGATAAACTATTGAGTTTACAAACTGCAGTAGTTTATAAACAAAGTATATTTTATTTTTCATAATAGTATCAAAAAATTGTTTTAAAAAGAGGCTATCTCAAAAGTCGAGACGTGTAAATGGTAAGATCGTAAGGAAACGACAGCATCTTACGGTCTTACGTGTCTTATGGTCTTACGATCTTCCCACTGTTCGAAAACGGACACTTATGTACTATATCCGAACATTTTTTCAAGATAAATTATTTTGTATTGCGCATAAATATAGCATGTTAGCATTACGGCACGTTGATTGTTTGTCATTGTGTAGTGTAAATTGTAAAAAAATAAAGCATTGATACCACTAAAACGAAATAAGTTTAAAAAGAACGTATAAAACAACCAGAAACTTTAAATTTTAAACCTGAAATATTTCAATCATGAATTTCTTTAAAGTTGTTTTCAGAAGTTTGAAACGGAACGGATTTTATTCCGTCATCAATATTTCCGGCCTTGCCATTGGCATGGCTGCCGCCATCCTTTTATTGGTTTGGGTTTATAACGAGTGGTCATATGACCGTTTTCATGCTAAAGAAAAACAATTATATCAGGTTTGGAGCCGTGGTGAATTTAACGGCAAAGTGGAGTGCTGGGGTGAAAATCCGGTGGTGATGGGGCCTACCTTAAAAGCTGACTATCCGGAAGTAGAAGAAATGACGCGGATGGATACGAGAAGCATGCTGTATACATTAGGCGAGAACCGTTTGAAAATGAAAACTACGTGTGTCGATCCGGGATTCCTTACTATGTTCAGCTTTCCTTTGTTGCAAGGAAATATGGAATCTGCATTGAAAGATCCGTATTCGGTAATCCTTACCGAGCAAGCCGCTCAACGTTTATTTGGTTCTGAAGATCCGATGGGGAAAGTGTTGTTATGCGATGCTCAATATTCGATGACCGTTACCGGTGTCATGAAAGATTTGCCACGCAATACATCATTCGAATTTGACGTCTTGCTCCCATTTACTTTTGCAGAAAGTCATGATTGGTACAAGCATAATGATTCTTGGGGTGCTTTTTCGGTATCTACTTATATTGAACTTCAGTCGCCTTCCCAAGAAAGTGGCATCGATCAATCCATTCAGAATATTATCAAAGAACACTCCAACAATGAAGTGCCGTTTGAGGCATTCATCTATCCGTTAAGCCGGGTGCATTTATATTCCAAATTTGAAAATGGAGTGCCTGCCGGAGGATTGGTTGATACTTTGCAGTTGTTTGGATTGATTGCCTTGTTGATATTGCTGATAGCCTGTATTAATTTTATGAACCTGAGCACGGCCCGAAGTGCAAAAAGAGCAAAAGAAGTAGGAGTGCGCAAAGTGATGGGTGCGAAACGGATTTCCTTGATCAGTCAATTTTTGGGTGAATCAACCATCGTGGCTTTTCTGGCCGGATTGCTTGCTATTGTTATTGCGACATTGGTTCTACCGGCTTATAGTACATTAATGGGTAAAACATTGAGCTTAAATCTAGGGAGTGTTTGGTTCTGGTTGACTGGGCTGGTGTTTGTATTTTTTACCGGCCTGCTTGCCGGTAGCTATCCTGCTTTTCACCTATCGTCTTTTTTGCCGGTCAAGGTGTTGAAAGGAACATTCAAAGCTGCATGGAAAGTGGTTTCACCCCGTAAAGTATTGGTAGTAGTGCAATTTACTGTTGCTATTTGTTTGATTATTGCAACCCTTGTCATTCACCGGCAAATATATTATGTACAAGACAGGGACAGCGGATACAATAAGGAACAGCTTATTTACCAGGAAATAAATGGTGATATCGCCAAAAATTACGCATTGATTAAACAGGATTTATTGGCTTCCGGGACGGCCATATCGGTGACAAGAACCAATTCGCCGATGACGGATTGTAATTCAAGCGCTTTGGGCGTTCAATGGAAAGGTATTCTTCCCGATGACAAAACATTGTTTGACCTATTCTTTGTGGATGCCGATTGGACGGGAACAGTGGGGACGACCATTGTTGAAGGAAGAGATATAGATATTTACACCTATCCAACCGATGCTACGGCAGTTTTACTGAATGAATCAGCCCTCAAAGCAATGAATCTGGATCATCCTATTGGAGAAACTGTCCGGCTTTGGGGTAGGGAAGGGCATGTAATCGGCGTAGTCAAGGATTTTATCCTCCGTTCACCATACAACCCAATGATGCCGATGATTATCGGAGGGCCCGGCATCGGCAGTTTTGGAACGATTCATATCCGGTTAAATGGTGAAAATAAGACAGCAGATAATTTGGCTGCGGCCGAAAAGATTTTCAGGCAATACAATCCGGCCTATCCGTTCGAATATAAATTCATCGATGAAGAATATGCCCATAAATTTCAGGAAGAACAAAAAATGGGTTCATTGGCTACCGGATTTGCTATCTTAGCCATTGTGATTTCCTGCATGGGATTATTTGCTTTGGTTGCCTATATGGCCGAAACACGCAAAAAGGAGATCGGTATCCGCAAGGTTTTGGGAGCTTCAGTGACCAGTGTTACGTCTTTATTATCCAAAGAATTTTTAATCCTGGTGCTCATTTCCCTTGCGGTTGCTTCTCCCATTGCATGGTGGGCAATGAATAAATGGTTGGCCAAATATGCTTATCATACCAATATTCCCTGGTGGATATTTATAGTTGTCGGATGCGTCAGTTTATCCATTGCTTTGTTGACCGTTTCTTTTCAAGCCATCAAGGCGGCAACGGCCAATCCGGTGAAAGCGATTAAAGCGGAATAAAAAGACCGTAAGATCGCAAGACACGTAAGACCGTAGGAAAAATAAAAGAATTTGATCTTGTCAAATAAATACAATCATAGATCGTATGTTGAATCAACAAAATAAAAAAGACCGTAAGATCGCAAGACACGTAAGACCGTAAGAAAAATGAAAGAATTTGATCTTGTCAAATAAATACAATCATAAACCAGATGCCGGATAAACACAAATATATAGTCAATTCCGTTAGCATCCCAACCTCTTACGGTCTTACCATCTTACATGTCTTACGGTCTATCTAAAAGATTACTCATCATCATAGAAACACTATTAAAACACATAAATTATGAATCATCTAAAATTTGCCTTTCGGGGGTTCAGGCGCAACAGTTTTTATACGGTGATCAATGTCGTTGGACTTTCAATAGGGATGGCTGCTGCTATCCTTTTGTTGGTTTGGATTTACCATGAGTGGTCTTACGACCGCTTCCATACCAAGGAAAAACAATTGTATCAGGTTTGGAATCGGGTTCAATACGATGGGCCGGTAGAATGTGTAGGTGCAACATCTGTCTTGATAGGACCTGCTTTGAAGGCTGATTATCCCGATATTGCAGAGGTGACACGCGTGTATGTGAGTGATTTCCTTTGTGCATCGGGAGATAATCATTTGATGCTCCAAGTTGCCACAGTTGATCCTGGATTTTTAACTATGTTCAGTTTTCCGTTACTCTATGGAAATACCGGTTCGGCTTTAAATGATACATATTCAGTGATTCTTACTGAAAAAACAGCGAAACGGTTGTTTGGGGGTGAAGATCCAATGGGGAAAACAATATTGTTAAGTAACAAACAGCCCATGACTGTTACTGGAATTATGAAAGATATTCCAAACAATACGACTTTTGATTTTGAAGCTTTGATTCCTTTTGCTTATGCTGAAAATTGGCATAACCGTGCATGGGGAAATCATACCATTCCTACTTATGTAGAACTTCAGCCTCAAGCTCAGGCAGATCGGGTAAACCAATCTATTAGTTCTATCATTAAGGAGCGGACTGAAAACAAGGATCATTCAGAAGTATTTATATTCCCGCTAAGTAAATCGCATCTGTATACCAAGTCCGAAAACGGAGTGTTGACGGGAGGATTAATCGACACATTGCGTTTATTTGGTTTGGTTGCCTTATTGATATTACTGATCGCTTGTATCAACTTTATGAATCTGAGTACTGCACGTGGTGAAAAGAGAGCCAAAGAAATCGGAGTACGCAAGGTAATGGGCGGAAAGCGCATATCATTGGTCAGGCAATTTTTGAGTGAATCGACCCTGTTGGCTTTTATTGCCGGTGTGATTGCCATTGTCATTGTTGAATTGACATTACCTACTTATAGCAAATTAGTAGGAAAAACATTAACGCTGGATTTGGCCAATGGCTGGTTTTGGTTGACTAGTTTGGGTTTTGTTCTTTTTACTGGCCTGCTTGCCGGTAGCTACCCTGCGTTTCATCTATCATCTTTCTTGCCGATCAAGGTATTGAAAGGAACATTTAGTGAAGAAAAGAAATGGGTTGCTCCCCGTAAGGTGTTGGTGATTATACAATTTACTGTTGCGGTATTCCTGATTACCGCAACACTTGTGATTCATCGTCAAGTGCTTTATGCGCAGGATAGAGATAGCGGTTACAATAAAGATCATCTTGTTTATCACGACATAACTGGGGATATAGGCAAAAATTACGAATTAATCAAATACGACCTATTGAGTTCCGGCGCAGCAACATCGGTGACACGGACATTTGCACCCATGACACAACAATGGGCAGACGCTTCCGGTGTGAGTTGGAGAGGGAGTGATCCGGACGATAAAACATCTATTGATATCTTTTTTGCGGACGCCGACTGGACAAGAACTGTAGGTACCACCATTGTCGAAGGCCGGGATATGGATTTGGTTAATTGGCCGACCGATTCTACGGCTGCATTATTGAACGAAGCAGCAGTAAAAAAGATGGGATTTGATAATCCTATTGGCGAATCAGTAGAATTTTGGGGTGGACAAGTTCATGTGGTAGGTGTCATCAAGGATTTCATACTCCACTCGCCTTACGAAGCCACCAAACCCATGATTATTGCCGGACCGGGTACAGGTTTTCTCAGTACTGTCCATATCCGCCTCAATGGAGCTAATTCAACATCTGAAAATTTGGCTAAAGCTGAAGCCATTTTCAAAACATACAATCCGGCTTATCCATTCGAATACCAATTTATTGATGAAGAATATGCCCGTAAATTCCAGGAAGAAAAAACAATGGGTTCATTGGCGACATGGTTCGCTGTTTTGACCATTTTTATTTCCTGCATGGGATTGTTTGCGCTGGTTGCTTATATGGCCGAAACAAGAAAAAGGGAGATAGGAATCCGTAAAATACTCGGTGCTTCCATAAAAGATGTTACTTCGTTATTAACAAAAGAGTTTTTGATCCTTGTCCTTATTTCCATTGCAATTGCTTCGCCTGTTGCATGGTGGGCGATGAATAAATGGTTGGGAAACTATGCATATCACACAAACATACCATGGTGGGTATTTGCTGTTGTTGGGTGTGCCAGTTTATTGATTGCTTTATTGACGGTGAGTTTTCAGGCCATCAAGGCGGCAACGGCCAACCCGGTGGATAGCATCAAGAGTGAATAACAGAATAACACAGAATAAACAAAACGATTATGAACAATTTTTCTTATTACTTAAAATTTGCCTGGCGTAGTCTTCGTCGCGATGGTGTGTTCTCTTTGGTTAATCTTATTGGTTTATCTGTGGGATTGACCGTTGTATTGATCATTTGTGCTATGATTTACAATGAGTATTCATTTGACAAATCGTTCCCGAACGGAAGTCGTATCTACCGAATGAATTCGGTATCTACCGAAAAATATGGTGGAGAGGTTTATGGCTTAACCGTCAATCCATTTGCACCGGCCGTGCAAGAAGAGGTGTCCGAAGTCGCTTATGTAACAAGGACTTTTGTTAATCCGGCTGTTGTAAAAGTATCCGGTAATTTTTTCAAAATGGATAAATTTTGTTGGGCTGACGAGGATTTTTTCCGGATTTTTAATACACCTTTTGTGTACGGTTCGTCCGAAACAGCATTGTTGAAACCGGGCAGTGTGGCGTTGTCTGAATCAAAGTCGCGGATACTGTTCGATGATAGGAATCCTATAGGTGAAACCATATTGGTCGACGGAAAGAACGAAATGACAGTGCAGGCTGTTTACAAGGATTTTCCTGCCAATTCTTCATTTGCTGACTACAGCATCATTGGGCCATTTATGTCGTCGCATCTTCCCATTACCCCGCGCGACAAAGGTTCTTATCATTGGGGGAATATAGGGTTCGAAACATTTTGCCTATTGGCCGATGGTGTTGATGCCGGCCAAGCAGAAGAACAAATGCAGCAAATATTGGAAAAGAATAATGGGCCTGATGGTTTTTTCCGGGTACAATTACAATTGTTTGAAAAAATACACCTGTATTCTGTAGGATATACTTATATTCACGCTCCCGGAGATATCAACAGGTTAAAGATGCTTTCGTTGTTGGCCGCAATCATACTGGTGGTGGCGTGCATCAACTACATGAACTTGTCGACTGCCCGTGCGCAAAAACGCTCAAAAGATATTGGTGTTAGCAAAACTTTCGGTGCACGGCGCGGTAATATCGTCGGCAGGTTGTACATCGAAACCGGCATGGTTACATTTATTGCTTTTGCAGCAGCATTTGTACTTTCCTTCATCCTATTGCCTATTTTTAACAAATTATTGGGACAACAAATACCTCCGGGTATTTTTCTTTATCCTACTTTTCTGTTGGGACTACTGTCCGTATATCTGGTAACCGTTTTTTTTGCAGCCTCCTATCCGGCATTATACCTGTCGGGCTTTGCTCCGTTAACCATTATTCGGCAGGGATATACAAAAGGAGGACGTCATGCCGTGGTTCGTAAGGGGCTTTCCGTCGTTCAGTTTTCTGTTTCCGTAGTTTTGATTACATGGGTATTCGTCATCGGCAGTCAAATGAATTATGTTACCGATAAGGATCTTGGTTACGATGTAACCGGTGTTGTGGCCGTACCTTTGTCGGGAGTATCATCGCAAAATGATTTTACCGCATTGAAGAACGATTTTGCCGCACAAAGTAATGTGTCGGCTGTGGCATTTACTTCGGCATTTCCGTTGTTTCGAGGGCCTTCCAACACCTTTTTTAAAAGCCATGAAGTAATGCAGGAACGACGTAACGGAAAACAACCGGCACCGGATCAGGTTGCCGACTTGTGTACATCGTATGCTACTCCAGAAATCGTGGAAATGCTGCATCTGAAACTGATCGCAGGCGCCATATACACGGAAAGAAAAGTCGGTGATGCGGTTTCGTATGCCGTGATTAACCGGAAAGCCGCAGAGTTTTTGGGTATGACACCTGAGGAGATGATCGGAAAAAATATTTATGCGTATGGCATCGGTGGTGATACCCGTGTTGCCGGTGTAGTGGAAGATTTTAACTATTTGGACTTGCACAATCCTATCGAACCGTATTGTTTTCATAATTCATGGTCAGATAATGAATTTTTACTGATGCGTGTCAACGAGGGCAATATGTCACAACAACTTGCTTCTTATGAAGCTATTTTCAAGAAACATTTTCCGAACGACTTATTTGAAGTCTATTTCCCCTCTTTATTGCAGCAAAAGGCATATGAATCCGATAGACAGACCAATCGTATGGCAGTGAGTTTTTCTGTATTAGCTATATTGGTAGCCTGTATGGGTGTGTTCGGGTTGACGGCGTTTATGGCCGAGCAGCGCACCAAAGAAATCGGTATCCGCAAGGTGTTGGGAGCAAGTGTAAGCAGCATCATAAGCCTGTTCACCAATAATTATTTGCGGCTATTGTTAATTTCCCTTGTTATTGCTGTTCCCATAGCCTGGTGGCTCGGCAGCAAATACCTGGAAAGTTTTGCTTTTCGCATTTCGCTTGCGTGGTGGATGTTTGCCGTAGCAGCTGTTATTACGGTTGTGTTGACATTGTTTACGGTGTGTTTTCAGGCCATTAAAGCAGCAACAGCCAATCCGGTAAAAGCGATTAAAGCGGAGTAGAAGAAGACCGTAAGATCGCAAGACACGTAAGACCGTAAGAAAACAACAATCTCTTACGGTCTTACTATTTTACATGTCTTACGGTCTTCTGACTGTCCGAAAACTAACACTTATGTACTATAGCCGAACATTTCCCATGATAAATTATTTTGTATAGCACACAAATACAGTATTTTATCATTGCGGCATGGCGATTGTTTTTCATTGTGCAGTATGAATTGTAAAAAATAAAGCCATGAATACTTTTTCAACCATATCGAAAATACACTTGGGCAAAAGGTCAGTATTTTCTGTATTGTTCCCAATGAGTAGGGGATATGTCAAATCAAAAGATCGTATTTGGCAACAACGGTTACAAACATTAGGGCTATAAATTGATATCACTAAAACGAAATAAGTTTAAAGGGAACGTATAAAATAACTTGGAACTTTAAATTTTAAATCTGAAATATTAAAATTATGAATCTTATTAAAACCACTTTTCGGAGTTTAAAGCGCAATGGATTTTATTCTTTCATCAACATAGCAGGCTTAACCATTGGTATGGCAGCCACTATTTTGATCCTTGCATGGATACATTACGAGTGGTCATATGACCGTTTTCATACCAAGGAGAAACAGCTCTATGTGGTATATAATCGTTCTATGTTTGACGGCACAGTACGTTGTTGGGATTGGACGCCCAAGATTATGGCGCCAACATTAAAAGCCGATTATCCTGAAATGGCAGGAGTAGCAAGAATAATGAATGTACCCTTGCTTTATGCCAAAGAAGATGCTAAGTTTAAAATTCAAACGAGTTGCACTGATCCTGATTTTTTAACTATGTTTGATTTTCCTTTATTACAAGGGAATACAACAACCGCATTGAATGATCCGTATTCGGTTGTTTTGACTGAAAAAGTTGCTATACGTTTGTTCGGTGATGAAGATCCAATGGGTAAGACACTCTTGATCAATAACCAGCGTTCCGTAACGGTCACCGGCGTGATGAAAGACCTGCCCGGCAATACCTTGTTTCAGTTCGAAGCATTAGTCACCATTCCGTTTATTGTGGAACTTTTAGATTGGACCAGCGATAGTTGGACTGCTAATAACTTGCAAACTTATGTGGAATTACAACCCAATGCACAATTGGATTTGGTCAATGAATCCATTCGTAATATTACTCGAGCACATACCAATAATGAGGAACCGGTCGAAGTGTTTTTATACCCGCTCAGCAAGCGGCATCTATATGCCAAATTTGAAAATGGGGTTCCTGCGGGAGGGTTGATAGAGTCATTACGCTTGTTTGGCCTCATTGCCGGATTGATTTTATTGATTGCTTGTATCAATTTTATGAATTTGAGTACTGCTCGTAGTGAGAAAAGGGCAAAAGAAGTGGGCGTTCGGAAAGTGATGGGCGGTAAACGTTTGTCGCTGATTTGGCAATTTCTGGGTGAGTCGACCATCATCGCATTGATTGCCGGAGTGGCCGCATTGATTCTTGCCATATTCGCTTTGCCGGTATTTGGTAAATTGATGGGACAACATGTAACCTTAAGTTTAGCCAATGGTTGGTTTTGGTTGGCCGGACTGGGTTTTGTCCTATTAACCGGTTTATTGGCCGGTAGTTATCCGGCTTTCTATTTGTCGTCTTTTATTCCTGTGAAGGCATTGAAAGGCATATTTAGAACGGGACAGGCATTGGTGTCGCCTCGAAAGATATTGGTAGTGGTACAGTTTACCGTTGCTTGCGCTTTGATTGTATCTACGTTGGTTATTCATCGCCAAATTAAATATGCGCAGAACAGGGAATCCGGATATGATAAGGATCAACTCATTTATGTTTCTTTAGAAGGGGATATGGTCAAAAATTATGAACTCATCAAACAAGATTTATTAAGCTCCGGAGCAGCCATATCTATGACAAAAACCCTTTCTCCTATGTCGCAAGGATGGAGCAACACATGGGGTGTCAATTGGCAAGGAAAAGACCCCAATGCAAGGTTGACTTTTGACTTGTATTTTACGGATTCAGATTGGGTAAAGACAGCAGGTACAACCATTGTAGAAGGGCGGGATATTGATATTTATACTTATCCAACGGATTCTACAGCTATGTTGCTAAATGAATCGGCTTTGAAATTGATGAATTTAGAGAATCCCATTGGCGAAATCGTCAATACACAAGGCAAAGATTGGCATGTGGTGGGTGTGGTTAAAGATTTTATCCTTCGTTCACCCTATGAACCTGTAGTTCCTATGCTTATTGGTGGTCCCGGCGGGTGGATGAGCATTATGCATATCAAATTGAACGGACAAAATCGTATGGCGGATAATCTGGCTAAGGTGGAACAGGCATTAAAGCAATACAATGCTGCTTATCCTTTCGATTACAAATTTGTGGATGAGGAATATGCCCATAAATTTGCTGAAGAACGAAAAATGGGATCATTGGCTACCTGGTTTGCCGGTTTAACCATTTTTATTTCTTGCTTGGGCTTATTTGCACTGGTAGCTTACATGGCAGAAACCCGCAAAAAAGAAATTGGCATTCGTAAGGTTCTTGGGGCGTCTGTACAAAATATTACCACCTTACTTTCCAGAGAATTTTTGGTGTTGGTATTGATCTCCTTTGCCATTGCTACGCCCATTGCATGGTGGGCGATGAACAAATGGTTAAGTACTTATTCTTATCGTACGAATATCCCTTGGTGGATTTTTGTTGTCGTTGGGTTGATTAGTTTGGCTATTGCGTTATTGACGGTTGGCTTTCAGTCTGTTAAAGCGGCAACGGCCAATCCGATGAATAGTATTAAAATGGAATAAAAGAAGACCGTAAGATCGCAAGACACGTAAGACCGTAAGAAAATGAGAAAATTTAATTTTTATCAAATGAATGCAATCATAGATCGTATGTCGAACAAACAAAATATAGCGTCAATGCATGTAAATGCCGCAACCTCTTACGGTCTTACCATCTTACATGTCTTACGGTCTATCTAAAAGATCACTCATTGTTTTTATACAAAGTCAAGTAAATAAAAAAGTCATGAATCTTATTAAAACCACTTTTCGGAGTTTAAAGCACAACAAATTTTACTCTTCTGTCAATATTGCCGGGTTAGCTATTGGTATGGCAGTCGCTATGCTGATGTTTGTTTGGATTTATCATGAATGGTCATATGACCGTTTTCATACCAAAGAGAAGCAATTGTATACGGTCTGGAATCGTTCCGAATTGGACGGCTCTTTAAGATGCTGGAATTGGACGCCTATTCCCATGGCGCCAACTTTAAAAGCAGATTATCCGGATATTGTGGCAACAACAAGAATGCGGGATAATACGATGTTATATACCAATGAAGATAAAAAACTGAATCTGGCAACAGGTATTACCGATCCTGATTTCTTGACCATGTTTGATTTCCCATTGCTGCAAGGAGATAAGGAAACGGCGTTGAAAGATCCTTATTCGGTTATTCTGACTGAAAAAATAGTGGGACGATTGTTCGATGGCGAAAATCCTATGGGAAAAACGGTATTGATTGACAATAAATATCCCGTAACTGTGACTGGCGTGATGAAAGATTTACCCAGCAATACGACATTTCGCTTTGAAGTACTGGTGCCTTTTTCTTTGCAGAAAATAATGGGTCCGTATCCCGATCATTGGGGTAGCAATGTATTGCAGACCTATGTGGAGCTTCAACCGATGGCTAGTCTGGATGCAACGAATCAGGCTATCCGGGATATTGTAAAAGAGCATAACAATAATGATCCGGTCGAAGCTTTCCTGTATCCCTTGAACAAATATCATTTGTATACCAAATTTGAGAATGGAATACCCGTGGGAGGGTTAATCGATACTTTGCGTTTATTTGGCCTGATTGCCACCTTGATTTTACTGGTTGCCTGTATCAATTTCATGAACCTGAGTACTGCGCGTAGCGAAAAACGAGCCAAAGAAGTAGGGGTTCGAAAAGTGATGGGAGGCAAACGGTCATCATTGGTCGGGCAATTTTTGGGAGAATCGGTGATTACGGCTTTTATAGCTGGCATACTAGCCCTTGCTTTGGTGTTACTGGCTTTGCCTGTTTTTGAAACCTTGATGGGTACCACCATGACCTTGGATTTGACCAGTGGTTGGTTTTGGTTGGCATGGTCGGCTTTTATCCTTTTTACTGGTTTGCTGGCGGGAAGCTACCCGGCTTTTTATTTATCATCATTTTTACCCATCAAGGTATTGAAAGGTATATTTAGAGCGGGGCAGGCATTGGTATCGCCTCGAAAGATATTGGTTGTGGTTCAGTTTTCCGTTGCTTGTTTCCTGATCATTGCTACCCTTATTGTCCATCGCCAGATCAAGTATGGACAGAACAGAGAGTCTGGTTACAACAAGGACTTGTTGATTTATCATATGTTGGGTACCGAATTAAAAAAGAACTATGAATTGGTTAGGCAAGATTTATTAAATTCGGGAGCTGTATTATCTGTGACAAAGAATAGTTCCCCTATGTCAGAGGGCTGGAATAGTACCTGGGGAGTTAATTGGAAAGGGAAAAATCCGGATGCAAAGACAATCTTTGAAATATTTTTTACTGACGATGATTGGGTACAAACAGTAGGCACGACTATGATCGATGGGCGGGATATAGATATCCATACCTATTCGACAGATTCTACTGCTATGTTGCTCAACGAAACGGCTGTAAAAGCGATGAACTTAGAGCATCCCATTGGAGAAATTATCAATACCCAAGGCAAGGATTGGCATGTGGTTGGTGTTTTCAAGGATTTTATTCTCAGGTCGCCCTACGAATCCGTTACACCTATGATGATTGGTGGTCCCGCAGGTTTTTTTGATGTGGTACATATTAAATTGAATGGAACCCGCTCAATAGCAGATAACCTGGCCATGGTAGAGCAGGTCTTTAAAAAGTACAATCCGGCTTATCCGTTTGAATACAAGTTTATTGATGAAGCGTATGCCCGTAAATTTGCAAACGAACAAAGAACGAGCGCTTTGGCAGGATGGTTTGCAGGCCTCACCATATTTATTTCATGTTTGGGGTTATTTGCATTGGTTTCCTACATGGCTGAAACCCGTAAAAAAGAAATTGGCATCCGCAAGGTACTTGGAGCGTCGGTACAAAGTATCACCACATTACTATCCAAGGAATTTTTGATATTGGTATTGATTTCTTTTGCTATTGCTGCTCCCATTGCATGGTGGGCAATGAATCAATGGTTGAATAATTATTCATATCATACCAATGTGCCTTGGTGGATATTTGTATTGGTTGGTTTCATAAGTTTGGTGATAGCCTTGTTTACAGTCGGTTTTCAAGCTATCAAGGCAGCAACAGCCAATCCTGTGAACAGTATTAAAACGGAATAAAACATGAAAGAGTGATGAGATATAAAAGAAGAACGATGAGTTTTTCAAAAACTCATCACTCATAATTCATCGTTCTTTGTTACACCATCTGTTATTAAAAGTTAGCTAAATAAAAAAGTTATGAATCTTATTCGTACCACCTTTCGGAGTTTAAAGCACAACAAATTTTACTCTTCTGTCAATATTGCCGGGTTAGCTATTGGTATGGCAGTCGCTATGCTGATGTTTGTTTGGATTTATCATGAATGGTCGTATGATCGTTTTCATGCCAAAGAAAAGTTATTATACTCGGTATGGAATCGAGCCGAATTGGATGGCTCCTTACAATGCTGGGATTGGACATCCAGTCCCCTGGGGCCAACATTAAAAACAGATTATCCGGATATTGCGGCGACAGCAAGGATGCGGTATCATACAATGCTATATACCAATGAAGATAAAAAACTAAATCTCGCGACAGGTATTACCGATCCTGATTTTTTGACCATGTTTGATTTTCCATTGTTGCAAGGGAATAAGGAAACGGCATTGAATGATCCTTATTCGGTTATTCTGACCGAAAAAATAGTAGAACGATTGTTCGGTGGCGAAGATCCTATGGGAAAAACGGTATTGATTGACAACGAGTATCCGTTGACTGTGACCGGTGTTATGAAAGACCTACCCAGCAATACGGCATTTCGTTTTGAAATATTGGTACCTGTTTCTTTTATAAAAGTAAGGGGCCAGTATAAGGAAAATTGGCGTGGTAATTCATTGCAAACCTATGTGGAGCTTCAACCGATGGCTAGTTTGGATGCAACGAATCAAGCCATCCGGAATATTGTGAAAGAGCATACCAATAATGAGGTGCAGACCGAAGTTTTCCTGTATCCCTTGAATAAATATCATTTGTATACCAAATTTGAGAATGGAGTTCCGGTCGGTGGATTAATCGATACCTTGCGTTTATTTGGCGTGATTGCCATTTTGATCTTACTGGTTGCTTGTATCAATTTCATGAACCTGAGCACTGCGCGTAGTGAAAAACGAGCTAAGGAAGTGGGGGTTCGTAAAGTGATGGGAAGCAAGCGGTCGTCATTGGTCGGGCAATTTTTGGGCGAATCAGTAATTACGGCTTTTATAGCCGGCATATTAGCCCTCGCCTTGGTGTTACTGGCTTTACCTGTTTTTGAGATATTGATGGGTACCACCATGACCTTGGATTTGACCAGTGGTTGGTTTTGGTTGGCATGGTTGGTTTTTATCCTTTTTACCGGTTTGCTGGCGGGAAGTTATCCGGCTTTTTATCTATCATCATTTTTACCCATCAAGGTATTGAAAGGGATGTTCAGAAAAGAACGGGCATTGGTGGCTCCCCGGAAGATCCTGGTGGTGGTACAATTTTCTGTTGCTTGTTTCCTGATCATTGCCACCCTTATTGTCCATCGACAAATCATGTATGCACAGAATAGAGAATCCGGTTACAACAAGGATTTGTTGGTTTATCATATGTTGAATGCCGACTTAAGAAAGAACTATGAATTAGTTAGGCAGGATTTATTGAATTCGGGGGCTGCCACATCTGTGACCAAAAATAGTTCGCCCATGTCGGAGGGATGGAATAGTACCTGGAGTGTTAATTGGAAAGGGAAAAATCCGGATGAAAAGACAACCTTTGAAATATTTTTTACAGATGATAATTGGGTACAAACAGTAGGCGCGACTATGATCGATGGGCGAGATATCGATATCCATACCTATTCTACAGATTCTACAGCGATGCTATTGAGTGAAACGGCTGTAAAAATCATGAATTTTGATCATCCTGTTGGCGAGATCGTCAATACTCAAGGCACAAATTGGCACGTGGTAGGGGTTTTCAAGGATTTTATCCTCAGATCGCCCTATGAATCTACTGCGCCTATGATAATCGGTGGCCCTGCAGGTTTTTTTGATGTGATGCACATAAAATTAAATGAGAAACGCTCAATAGCAGATAACCTGGCTACAATAGAGCAGGTTTTTAAAGAATACACTCCGGCTTATCCGTTTGAATACAAGTTTATTGATGAAGCGTATGCCCGTAAATTTGCAAATGAACAAAGAACGAGCGCTTTGGCAGGATGGTTTGCAGGTTTTACCATTTTTATTTCCTGCCTGGGATTGTTTGCATTGGTTTCCTATATGGCTGAAACCCGCAAAAAAGAAATTGGAATCCGCAAAGTGCTTGGGGCGTCTGTACCAAATATTACGATATTACTATCCAAAGAATTTTTGATATTGGTATTGATTTCCTTTGTCATTGCTGCTCCCATTGCATGGTGGGCAATGAGTCAATGGTTAAGCAATTATTCATATCGTACCAATATGCCATGGTGGATATTTGTATTGGTTGGCTTTGTGAGCGTATTAATTGCTTTATTGACGGTTGGTTTCCAAGCAATCAAAGCGGCAACAGCCAATCCGGTGAATAGTATTAAAACGGAATAAAAGAAGACCGTAAGATCGCAAGACACGTAAGACCGTAAGAAAATGAAAGAATTTGCCTTTTGCCAAATAAATACAATCATAGATCATATGTTGAATCAACCAAAATATATAGTAGACCCCGTTAGCATCCCAACCTCTTACGGTCTTACCATCTTACATGTCTTACGGTCTCTTTCATCTCTCATTTAAAAAATCGAACGATATGCTCTATCACTTAAAAATAGCTTTCCGTAACCTTCGTCGTAATGGCATGTATTCGGTTATCAATATTACCGGTTTAACGGTGAGCCTGGTAACTTGTATTCTGATTATCCTATGGGTATACGATGAATTGAGCTATGACCGTTTTCACAGCAATAAAGAAAATATTTATTTGATAAATGCTTCCATCAACAATGAGAATTTCTTTAATTCTACTCCGGCAGGGTTATCTGTTTATGCAAAAGCGGAAATTCCTGAAATAAAGGAGGCTTGTCGTATTTATAAATGGTTCTCATTTAGTTACTTCAACTATAATGGCCGGCAGCTGCTCAATGATAACAACACGACCCGGGGCGCTGCAGTAGATAGCAGTTTTTTTAGCATGTTCTCTTTTCCTTTATTAGAAGGAGATGCTCAAAAACCGTTTACTGGTGATTTTTCCATTATTCTTTCCGAATCAACAGCCAGGTCAATATTTGGAGATGAAAATCCCATGGGAAAAGCAATCAAAACCAGTTGGGGTGATGAGTATTTCTATGTTACGGGAATCATGAAAGATATGCCTGAAAATTCCTCTCTTCAGCATGACTATCTTGTTCCTTTTAGTTTGATGAAACAGACATATGTTTCTCCTGAACCTTTCAGTTTTAAAGGGCCTGATGAAGATTTAATGGGCTTTAATTATTTTACATACCTTGAACTTTATCCGGAAGGTAACCTACAGAAGGTGGAAACAAAATTGAAAGATATAGTAATTCGCGGGATGACGCCCTATGCAAGTCTTTTTGGTTTATCAGAAGTACCATCCATGAAATTCCCCTTACAGCAAATAACTGCGCAACATTTATACAATGCAGACGGAAGCCCTGGAGAAATGGTAAAAGTTCGCCTATTTGCAATTATTGCCGGCCTTATTCTGGTGATTGCATGTATCAATTATGTGAACTTAGTCACAGCCCATACAGGAAAGCGAGCTAAAGAAATGGGGGTCCGCAAATTTTTGGGCGCCAAATGGAAAGATATTGTCGGGCAGTCCATGCTGGAAACTTGTGTCATACTATTGATAGCAATCGTTTTGGCTACTGCGCTGATCTACCTGTTAATGCCCGCCTACAATCATATTGCGGGGAAAAACATGGAATTCTACCTCTTTTCCTTTCATGTACTTACCATATACGGAATTGCCATCATTAGTGTATTAGGTCTTGCCGGGATTTATCCCTCGTTTTACCTTGCGTCATTTGATTCATCGGAATATGCAAAAAGCAAAAACACGCATAGTTCTTTTCGGAGGGTGTTGGTCGTCCTTCAGTTTGTCTGTTCAGTAGCCCTGATTGTATCCACGCTGATCATCACCTTACAAATGAATTTCATCCGGAAAAAAGATTTGGGATATGATAAGGAAAATATCATTTGTTTTTCGGCATGGGGTATGAATAAGCATATGGATGCCGTACGGGGTGAATTGCAAAAAAATCCAGATGTAGCCGGAATGGCCACGGCAAGCCTCGATAATATGCTCGGTTATAATTTTGACTATGGAATTTCATGGCAGGGCAAAGAAAAGACACTTAAGTTTGGCATCGGAACTGTCGATTTCGACTTTTTGCAATTGATGAATATTCAATTAGTTGAAGGACAAATGTCTCCGGAAACTGTCAGTGAAGAATACTGTCTTTTGAATGAAACAGCCGTGCGGGAGATGCAGTTGCAAGATCCTTTGCACCAAATCATCCATCAAGGCAATAAGACCTATACTGTTTCCGGAATCTTCAAAGACTTCAATTTTGAAAGTTTGAACCAACCCGTTTCACCTTTGATTTTATTTTGTACCAAAAATTACCAGAACTTTTTTTATGTTAAAACAACCACTCAAGGGACCAAAAGCACATTGGCATCCGTTGAAAAATTGTGGAAAGAATACTGTCCGGACCAACGCTTTAGCTATTCATTTCTCGATGACAATTTCGAGCGCCTATACCAAACGGATATCAGGTTAGGCAAATTGCTGTATATCTTTGCGTTTATCGCCATTATGATATCCTGTCTTGGCCTCTTCGGGTTAGTAACCTACACTGCCGAAACCAAAACTAAGGAAATCGGTATTCGCAAAGTACTTGGCGCCAGTGTCTCCGGCATTGTACAAATGCTCTTGAAAGAGTTCCTTCTCCTGGTGTGCATTGCAATGTTTATCGCTTTCCCATTGACCTATTATTGGCTGGAAAAGATGTTGCAGGACTATGCTTATCACATCAGTATCAGTTGGTGGATGTTTGCTGTTGCGGGGTTGATAACCATACTTTTAACCTTGTTAACAGTTGGTTGGAAGGCCGTTAGGGCAGCAACAGTTAATCCTGTGAAGAGCATTAAAACTGAATAAAATAATTTAAAGTTTCAAATTTAAGATTTCAGGTTAGTAGCTGAAACTTTAAACTTTGAATCTTGAACCTTAAATCAATATACTATGTACAAATTCTTCCTCAACATCTCATGGCGAAATCTTACAAAACGGGGTGTATTTCCCGTCATTAATATTCTAAGCCTTGCTATTGGATTGGCAGTTGTGTTGTTGATTTGCCTCTTGGTGTATAACGAAAGTTCGTTTGATAAGCGATTCAAAGAACACAAACATATTTACCGGATCAACGCATTACTCACAAGAGTGATGCCTGGGGAAACATTTTGTTCTGTACCCAATGCATTAGGGCCTGCCGTGCAAGAAGCCATACCAGAGGCAAAAACAGTTGTGAGAACTTACGTACAGACTTATGTGGTGAAGGTCAATAACCAGCCTTTTAAAATTGATAAATTCTGTTGGGCAGATGACGGTTTCTTTGAATTGTTTGATACGCCGTTTATACAAGGTTCAATCGGGGAAGCGATATCTCGGCCTAATACTGTGGCTATATCAGAAAAAACAGCACAAAAACTTTTTGGAGATCTAAATCCGGTAGGAGAAATGATATTGGTTGACAACCAGACAGAAATGGAGGTAAGTGCGGTGTATCAAGATTTCCCCGAAAATACTTCTTTTGCTACATATCAAATGATCGGCCATTTCAAATCTTCTCATGTTTCATGGCTGAACCGTAGCAATTGGGGAAATATTGTACTTGAAACCTTCTGTCTGTTAAATAACCAAGCAAATACCGCCTCAGTGGAAAGCCAAATACAAAAAATATTGGAAAATGCGGTGAGTGAGGAAAATCGTTTCTTTATACCATATTTACAACAGTTGGACGACATTCATTTGCATTCTTCAAAATTTCTGAACACATATACTTATGCACCAAGTGATATTGGGAAAGTAGAAATGTTGTCATTGTTGGCCGTGATCATTTTGCTGGTCGCTTGTATCAATTATATGAATTTGTCGACTGCCCGTGCACAGAAACGCTGTAAGGAAATAGGTGTAAGCAAGACACTAGGAGCCAAACGTGGAGGGTTAATTGCACGGTTATATGTCGAAACCGGTTTACTCACATTGATTTCTTTTGTTATTGCTTTTTTATTATCATTGGCTTTACTATCTGTTTTTAACAATTTGTTGGGTGAAAAACTCAGCTTTGATTTGGTATTTACGCCTTCATTTTTGTGTGGAACGATATTGATATGGTTAGCAACCACAATCATTGCAGCGTCATATCCGGCTATTTATTTGTCAAGTTTTCCGCCATTGTTGGCTATTCGTCAAAGCAAATTTTCCGGAACCGGAAGCCATGCTGTTGTTCGGAAAATATTAACCGTGGGCCAATTTGCTGTGGCTATCATTTTGATCGTATGGGTGATCGTGATTCAATCCCAGATACGATATGTTAATAATAAAGATATTGGATATAACCCGAATCATTTGATTAGCGTTGTCATTCCTGCAGGAGGCATGAATTATGAAAGTCTGGAAAATGAATACCGGTCACAAAGTTCGGTTTTGATGACTGCCCGTTCTCAATCTTTTCCGGCACAAGGTGGTGGCAGTCTGGTTTTACTTCAAAAGAATGCAGATGACCATGTTGGCACCAGTCTTTGGTGTGTTTCTGGTGATTTCCATTTGACAGAATTATTGGAATTGAAGTTTATAGCAGGAAAACCTATGACCGAACAAGTTCCTGGGGATTCAATCGTTCAAGTCGTACTCAACCGGAAAGCGGTAGAATATTTGGAAATGACTCCGGAAGAAATAATAGGCAAAGACGTGATGTTCAGCCTTGGATGGAAAGAACACATGCGTGTTTGCGGTGTTGTTGAAAACTTCAACTTTGAAAGTTTGCATCGCCCCATTATTCCGGTTGCGTTTAATAACCGCTTGCAAGAAACGAAACCTTTTCTGTTGTTGCGTGTGAAAGAAGGAGACATGTCGGCTCAGCTCAAAGCGTATGAAGAGGTATTCAAGAAATATTTTCCCAACGAATTGTTTGAAGTCAATTTTCTGGATGTGCAGGTGCAAAATGCTTATGACGCAGAACGACGCACCAGCCGTGTAGCTATTTGTTTCTCAATATTGGCGATCATAGTAGCTTGCCTTGGTGTATTTGGATTGACGGCTTTCATGGCTGAGCAACGTACCAAAGAAATTGGTATCCGAAAAGTAATGGGTGCCAGTGTACCTCATATTGTTAATTTGTTTACCCATAGCTATGTCAAACTATTGGGTATTTCATTACTGATCGCTGTTCCTGTGGCGTGGTGGGTAGGTAGCCGCTATCTGGAAAGTTTTGCCTATCGTATATCACTTGGATGGTGGATGTTTGCCGTAGCTGCTATTGTTGTTGTGATATTAACCTTGTTTACGGTTGGATTTCAAGCGCTCAAAGCGGCTGTGTCCAATCCAGTGAAGAGCATTAAAACAGAATAAAAATAATTTAAAGTTTCAAATTTAAGATTTCAGGTTAGTAGCTGAAACTTTAAATATTAAACCTTAAACCTTAAATCAGCATACCATGTACCGATTTTTTCTCAACATTTCGTGGCGTAACCTGACCAAGCGGGGTACGTTTCCCATCATTAATATTTTGAGCCTTTCGATTGGATTGGCAGTTGTGTTATTGATCTGTCTGCTCGTATACAACGAACGTTCGTTTGATCAGCAATTCAAGGAACATAAAAATATTTACCGGATTAATTCGTTGTTGACAAAAATAAAGGTTGGTGAAACGCTCTGTACTACGGCTAATGCTGTTGGCCCAGCCATGCAGGAAGCCATCCCGGATGTGGAAACAACGGTGAGAACTTATGTGCACACCCATGTAGTGAAAGCGGGTGATAGGCCTTTCAAAATCAGTCATTTTTGTTGGGCAGATAAAGATTTTTTCCGTTTGTTTGATACTCCGTTTATTCAAGGTTCGGCAGAAGGGGCTTTGTCTCGGCCAAATACTGTAGCCATATCTGAAAGAGTAGCTAAAAGGTTTTTTGGTAACCAAAACCCAGTGGGAGAACCATTGATCATTGACAACCAGAAACAGTTAGAAGTGAGTGCTGTATACAAGGATTTTCCTGAGAACAGTTCTTTTGCCTCGTATGAGATGATCGGACAATTTGAATCTTCACCTATTCCTTGGTTGAGTGGGTATATCATTTGGGGAAATGTTGTATTTGAAACATTTTGCTTGTTAGCTGATCATGCGGATGCTGCTATGGTGGAAAGCCAAATGATAAAGGTGATGGATGCCGCAGTCAAACAAGAGAGTTTTTTTCGTCCTTCATTGCAACGTTTGGATGACATCCATTTGCATTCTTCAAACTTTCGGTCAACCTATACCCATGCACCGAGTGATGTAGGAAAAGTAAACATGTTGTCCCTGCTGGCTACGATCATTTTATTGGTGGCCTGTGTTAACTATATGAATTTATCAACTGCTCGTGCACAAAAACGTTTTAAAGAGATTGGCGTAAGCAAAACATTGGGTGCCAAGCGCGGAGGGTTAATTGTCCGGCTATATGTGGAAACCGGCTTATTAACATTTGTTTCTTTTGTCATCGCATTTTTATTATCATTGGCTTTGCTGCCTGTTTTCAACAGCCTACTGGGTGAACAACTAAACTTTAGTTTGATATTTCATCCAGCCTTCTTGTTAGGTATAACCTTGATATGGTTGATAACCACACTAATTGCAGCTTCTTATCCAGCTGTTTATCTGTCCGGATTCCCACCTTTGTTGGCAATTCGCCAAAGCTCATTTTCTGGCAGAGGAAAACATGCCATGGTACGAAAGGTATTAACAGTAGGCCAATTTGCTGTTGCCATGATTCTGATTGTATGGGTGATTGTCGTTCAAACCCAGATCCGGTATGTCAACAGTAAAGACATTGGTTATAACCCGCATCATTTAATGGGAATTTCATTGAACGCATTCCCAGAGAATACAAATTTTGAAAGCCTGGAAAATGAATATAAGGCGCAAAGTTCGGTCGTGATGATTTCCCGGTCGCAAGGTTTTCCGGTACGTGGTGAAGACAATCAGGTAGTTTTACAGAAAAATACTGAAGATAGGAATGGTTCAGGATTATGGTCGACTGCTGCTGATTCCCATTTGACGGAATTGTTGGAATTGAAATTTATTGCCGGAAAACCATTGGCCGAACAAGCAGCGGGGGATTCAATTGTACAAATAGTGCTCAACCGGAAAGCAGTGGAATATTTGGAGTTAACCCCCGAAGAAGCTGTCGGGAAAAGAGTAATGGCGAATCTTGGTTGGGGCGATCCTGTGTACGTATGTGGTGTGGTAGAAAACTTCAATGTAGAGAGTTTGCATCGCCCCATTACTCCTGTCGGGTTTCATAACAGTATGCGCATGTCAAAGCCTTTCCTGATCGTTCGGGTAAAAGAAGGAGATATATCGGAACAACTCAAAACTTATGAAACGGTATTCAAAAAATATTATCCCAATGAATTATTTGAAGTCAGTTTTCCTGACGTGCAAATACAAAATGCATATGATGCGGAACGGCGTACCAGTCATGTAGCGGTTTGTTTTTCGATACTGGCCATCTTGGTAGCTTGTCTTGGTGTATTTGGATTGACAGCTTTTATGGCAGAGCAACGTACCAAAGAGATCGGCGTTCGCAAGGTATTGGGCGCTAGTATACCTCAGATTGTTAATTTATTTACCGGCAGTTACATCAAATTGTTAGGTGTTGCCTTACTGATTGCTGTTCCCATAGCATGGTGGGTAGGTAGCCGTTACCTGGAAAGCTTTGCCTATCGTATTTCGCTCGGATGGTGGATGTTTGTTGCAGCAATTGTTATCGTTGTCATATTAACATTGCTTACGGTTGGTTTTCAAGCGGTCAAGGCGGCTATGGTCAATCCGGTGAAAAGTATTAAAACAGAATAGAAAATTTAAGATTTCAAATTTAAAGTTTCAGATTTTCAGTTAAAAATGTCTATAAAGTGATTAATAAATGAAAAGATATCTAAATGAGTTTTTTATGTTTTGTGTTGTAGTGATGTTTGCACAGAGACCTGATGCGAGTGCTCAAACAGGCAAAACAACATCATCCAGTACTATTGATATGACAATGCTATTCAAAGACAGGAAAGAAACGGAAAAGTGGTTGGTAGCAAATCAAGTTCCGGCTCTGGCTGTTGGGTATATACAAAATGGCCAAATTCAAAACATAGATGTATATGGTGAGTTGGAAAAAGGCAGGCCGGCTCCGGTCAATGCGATTTTTAATGTAGCTTCATTGACCAAACCGGTTTCCGCTTTGGTTGCCTTGAAATTGGCGAGTCTGGGAGTATGGGATTTGGACGAACCGCTTTACAAATATTGGGTAGATCCAGACATTGCTGATGATCCGAGAACCAAACTATTAACAACACGGATTGTTTTAAGCCATCAAACAGGATTTCCTAATTGGCGGTGGAACTTGCCGTCTGGAAAATTGGCGTTCGAGTTTGATCCGGGAACGAAATTTCAATATTCGGGCGAAGGTTATGAATATATGTTAAAAGCCATAGAGAAAAAGACAGGGAAAAAATTTGATCAATTGGCCAAAGAATTGATTTTTGAGCCATTGCAGATGAAAGATACAAGGTATTGTTGGGATTCATCCGTTGATGAAACAAGGTTTGCCAAGTGGCATGACCGGTCGGGAAATTTATATGAAACTACCTACAGAACTACGGCAAGTGCATCAGATGATTTGTTAACTACAGTGGAAGATTATTGCAAGTTTGTGCTGTATATCCTGAATCATGGCGGACTAAAGGAAGATATTTATACCGATATGATTTCCAATCAAGTAAGTCTTGATGACAACCGGTATTATGGATTAGGTTGGGAAGTCATTAAGAATATCGGTACGGCAGAGTTTGCATTGATGCACACTGGAGCTGACCAGGGAGTCCGCACTTTGGTCATTGTTTTGCCTAAGACCAAACAAGGTCTGGTTGTGTTCACGAATAGCGATAATGGCGGAAAACTTTATATTCCTACTGTTTTGTCATATTTAGGCGATACAGGGCAAAGAATCATTGATTTGCTTCCAAAATAGCTTTCATATCGATTTTTGCATGACATCTGACAACTGCTTGATGAACGACACCGTTGGTTATCTATTAGTTGGCAGCATTAAAGGGATTTCGAAAAATATATGTAGTACGCTACTAATCAATAAAATAATCACTTCTTATTATTGATTCGCGTAAGCTGTTGATTAATAAAAATTTATAATATTGCCAATGGACATTTACTCTAATTAAGCAACCTCTAAAATATTATTCATAAATGAAACTTGTCATCGTGAATTTTCGTATAATATAAAAAATGAAGACATGATGCCCTTATCAAAACATATGTTATACCCGGCTGATATTTACGTTGATGGTTCTTCTTCACGTATTGTTAGTACTGTATTGGGCTCATGTATATCTGTTTGCCTCTATGATACTGTATTGCAAAAGGGGGCAATTAATCACTTTATGCTACCATATTGGAATGGTATCGATTTAGACGTTATGAAATATGGCAATCTATCAACTATTCACATTTTGGAAGAATTGATAAAGGCAGGCAGTGAATACAAAAATATCGTTGCCAAAGTATATGGCGGGGCAGAAGTTCTAGCTGACAGGCCAACAAATTTTCATATTGGACAACGCAATATTCAAGTTGCCCATGAGATTCTTAACGAATTTCAAATTCCGATTATCACTGAAAGCACAGGCGGGAAAAAAGGAAGGATTATAGAATTCAATACCCAAACGGGAGAAGTTGTTGAACGGTTTGTTCATGGTCGAAATGATAATCCGGATACCCGAAAAATAGACTGGTTCAATTACCAGAAATCAGGAAACGGGAAGTAATAAGCTATTGACCAAATATTTACGTTCTTCCATATGTGGTATGGAAGAATAATGTGCGTATCAAGCTACTTCAAAATTCAGTTACCTTTTTGTTACCATTTACATTTTTCAGATTTTTTTTATTTTATTTACAACGAAAATAATATAGCTAAACAGACGATTGATAAAGATAAGAAACCGCTGAGGCATTTTGCTCTGCATTTGCTCTCACCTGATCATTAAGACAAAGAAAAATTTCTTTGTCAAAAGGCTGTCTTATTTATATGTGGATGAGTTAGTTCAAATATCATCTATTCATGAGGTTGATATTTACGATAATACAGTATCATTCCACAAAATAATTTTTATATTTGAAAATTCTTTTATCCACGTCTATGATCCGAAAACTCATTTTTCCCGTCGCATTTTGCCTCGGCCTATTATCTTGTGGTAATGCGAGTAAATCCGATTTGTCTGTAGATGATGAACGCACACAACAGCGTGTACAAGAATTACCGCAAGTAACTACGATGACCGTTCAGCGTGGTGTTTTTTTGCGCGAATTACAAAGCAATGGCCGGTTAGGAGCGTTAAATAAAGTCGATTTGCGCTTCCGCACAGCAGAATTTATCACTTCTATATCTGTCCACAACGGCCAACGTGTGGAGCCCGGCCAAGAAATTGCCCGTATTGATGAATTCGAATTACAGAATAAGGTAATTATTGCTACTGAAACACTAGAAAACTCTTTAATGACCTTAAATGATCATTTATTGAATTATCGTTATGAATTAAAAGATACATTATCGGTTCCGCCGGCAATATTACAAGCCGGATACAATAAATCACAACTTCTCGGTTCACGTGTCGCTTTATCACAAGCGCGCTATAATTTACAGCATGCTGTGTTGCGTAGCCCAATTAGAGGTATAGTGGCCAACATTACCGTTAAAGAATACAATATTGCTCCTACTTCTGAGGCTTTTTGCACCATTATTGGCGATGATCGATTTGAAGTGGAATTTCCTGTTCTGGAAAGTGAAATAGAATTATTAAAGTCGGGCAACGAGGTGCAAATAGAGCCTCTTGCATATCCCGGAACAAAAGTCAAAGGAACATTAAGCGGAATGAATCCCGTAGTAGATAAAAACGGTATGGTACAAGCTAAAGCTATTGTAGAAAATGCACAAGGCAAGCTTTATGAGGGGATGAATGTACGGGTACTTGTGCAACAATCTATTCCTGATAAATTAGTTGTACCTAAATCAGCAGTGGTGCTTCGTTCCGACCGCCAAGTTTTATTTGTGTACTCCAATGGCCGTTCACAATGGCGTTATGTGAAAACCGGATTAGAAAATAGCCGTGAATATACGGTTGAAGACCAACTTGAACCGGGTGAACAGGTAATTATCAGCGGAAACTTCAACTTGGCACATGATGTGGAAGTCGAAGTAATTGACAAATGATAGAGTGATTACTTGAGAATGAAACGAGTCTTGAATTCAATAAATAAAAATTAAAAATATCCCTAATCAATTGTCAAACTGTCTATTGGTATGGTAAAATTTCTCGTTGATCGTCCCATTGCGGTTTTAATGACCTTCGTGGCATTGATGGCCATTGGTTGGGTGTCGTATACGTATCTTCCGGTATCTTTGATGCCCAATGTGGCAATTCCAGAAATCACTATTCAATACAGTTATCCGCATAGTTCAGCGCGGGAATTGGAAAATGCCGTTACATCTCTTCTGCGGCGGCAATTATTACAGGTAGGACATTTGGAGGATATTCATAGCGAAACACGTGATGGAACGGGCGTATTACATTTGCGTTTTCAATATGGTATTAATACACATTATGCCTTTATTGAGGTCAATGAAAAAATTGACGCTGCCATGCAAAACCTGCCGCGTGATATGGACAGGCCGCGCGTATTAAAAGCCAGCGCTACCGATATTCCTGTGTTTTATCTCAATGTGTCGCTTCGTCCTAAAAATTTGTCTACTCCCAATTCTTCGGAAGAAGTTTCACCACAAGCCTTACAAAATACAAATTCTTCCTTAACAGCACATACAAATGAAACAGACTTTCTCGAACTAAGTAGTTTTGTTTCGACTGTAATCCGTCACCGCATTGAACAATTGCCCGAAGTGGCTATGGCTGATATGAGCGGTACCACCGAACCGCGTCTGATGATAGAACCGGATCTTAGCAAAATGCAAAGTCTGGGCCTTACAATCAACGATATCGAGAATGCCCTTAGTAGTCAGAACTTGTCGGTAGGTAGCCTTTGGGTACGCGAAGGCTCTTTTCGATATAATATTCGCTTAACTTCTGCATTACGTACTGCCGAAGATGTTGGGAATGTCACTATACGTGGCGGCAACCGTATTATTCCATTGCACGATATTGCCAATGTACGTATGGAGCCGCAACCCAAACAAGGCATGTTTGTGAGCAACGGGCAACCTGCAATTGCATTAGCCATCATTAAGCAAAGTGAAGCAAGGATGTCCGATATGACCGAAAATATCAAGTTGCTCATGACACGTTTTGAAACTGATTATCCTGATTTACAGTTCGACATTTCGCAAGATCAAACCGCCCTGCTTGACTTTTCGATTACTAACCTTCGTCAAGACCTTACTTGGGGCATCCTGTTGGTGTGTATTATTTTGTTTTTTTTCCAGAGTGAATGGCGGTCTCCTTTATTGGTGGCTGTCAGTATTCCTGTATCGGTGGTATTGTGTCTCATTTTTTTCTATCTCGCTGGGATGTCATTCAACGTTATCTCTCTGTCTGGGTTAATCATGGCAGTGGGGATGATGGTAGATAACTCCATCATTGTAACAGACAATATCGGACAATACAGAAAACGTGGCATGTCATTAAGCGACGCTTGTGTTGCGGGAGCTAATGAGGTAATCCGTCCGTTGATCAGTTCGGCGCTTACCACAGTATGTATTTTTGTTCCTTTGATCTTTTTAAGCGGTATTGCCGGAGCTTTATTTTATGATCAAGCTATGGGTGTGGCAATCGGATTAGGCGTTTCTCTTATCGTTTCGGTAACATTGCTTCCTGTGCTCTATCGCGTTATATTTCAACGAAAGCCTCAAGTAGGATTGACCCAGACACGGGAGCCGTTCATGGTACGTATTACCAATCGTCTATATCATGCAGGCATGGCATTTACATTCCGCTATCCTGTTGTTATTGTTGTGATAGCCGTTGTTTTTTGTTCTTCCATGTATTTCTTTTTCACATCATTAAATGTAGCGCGCCTTCCTGAGATGACCCAAATCGATTGCATGATGTATATTGACTGGAATGAACAAATTCATCCCGATGAAAATAATTTGAGAATCAGCCGTATGCTGGAATCTATTCCGGTGAAGGCAAAGCAAGAAAACCGTTTTGTCGGGCAGCAGCAATTTCTCATTAATGCGGATACGGACATGGGTTTTTCAGAAGCCCAAATTTATTTTGCTTATACAAGTGAGAAAGAATTGCATCAGGGACAAGCGCAGTTGTCGGATTATATGCGGAAAAACTATCCTCAGGCATCTTACCGTCTTTATCCTCCCAGCACATTATTTGATCGTATTTTTGAGAGCGGTAATGCTCCATTGGTCGCGGCCTTATCGCCCATGCGCAAAACAGTAGGTTTTACACCTGCGGAGATCAACACTTTGGTAACAGAAATTGATGAAAATCTTGGTACGCCACACGCTCATTCTGTGGCCTTTCGGGAGCATCTTCGTGTGGAAGTTAATCACGAACGGTTATTGCTCTACGATGTAAATTACAATACCTTGATACAGGAGCTAAAAACCGCTTGCCATGAAAATGATATCGGATTATTGCGTTCATATCAACAATTCGTCCCATTGGTAATCGGCGGAGAATCGCAAAGGGTAAGCGACATGATTGATCAATTAAAAATACGCAATAACAATGGAATAGAAATACCCCTAAGAGCTTTGGTATATCTGCATCGCGAATTTGACTTAAAAACTATTACTGCAGGTAAAGATGGGGAATATGTTCCTGTCAGTTTCGATGTCAATGACAAAGAATACCCTTCCATTGCAGCTAAAGTGCAAGAAGTGGTAAACCGTCACCCTGAAGCGGAAGTACGTTTCTTTGGTTCTATTTTTGAAAACCGCCAGATGCTTCGCGAGCTTATGTTGGTGCTGGTTGTTTCGGTATTAATGTTGTATTTTATTCTTGCGGCGCAATTTGAGTCGCTTCTACAACCCCTTATATTGATGATAGAGCTCCCGGTTGGCATCGCGGCGGCACTGTTATTCCTTTGGTTCACAGGCAACACGCTTAATTTAATGTCGGCTATTGGCTTGATCGTTATGTGCGGCGTTATTCTTAACGATTCAATCTTAAAGATTGATACTATTAACCGCTTACGCCGTGAAGGAATGAATGTAGACGACGCTGTTCACACTGCGGGTGACCGGCGTTTAAAAGCCATTATACTTACGTGCCTCACTACCATGTTGGCAGTAGTTCCATTATTGTTTACCAACGATATGGGAGCCGAGTTGCAACAGCCGTTTGCATGGGCGCTTATTGGCGGGATGAGTATTGGAACAGTTATCAGCTTATTTTTGGTACCATTGGCATATAGAACAAATTATAGAAAGAAAAGATAAAAAGCAAACAATATCAATTTTATCAAATTGAAACTTTCTTCTTTCACCGTATTGCTCATTTGGGTAACGCTAAGCATTGCAGGATTAGCGTTTTTGCCATTGCTGCATGTGCAATGGCAACCATCTCGTACCCTTCCGTCGGTAACGGTGAGCTATTCCTGGTCTAATGTGTCGGGACGGGTGATTGAACAAGAAGCGACTGCGATGCTTGAAGGAGGACTGAATCGCATACATGGTATTCGTAGAATCCTGTCCACATCACGGAACAACAGCGGCTACATCACCATTGAATTTGATAAAACAGTGGATATGGATGCGGCACGTTTTGAGGTCGCATCGGCTGTCCGGCAACTTTATCCGAAATTACCCGAAGGCGTTAGTTTTCCTATATTATCACTTAACCGTCCCAACGACGAACAAGAAGCTGAATTGTTGGTTTATTCGTTACAAGCTTCTGCAAATCCTGCCGGGATACAACAATACGCCGAAGAACAGATTAAGCCTGTGCTGGCTCAGATTGATGGGGTCAATCGTATTACCGTATATGGCGCTTCTCCTTACCAGTGGATGGTCGAGTACGATGCTGAGCAATTACAAGCCATTGGCATGACAACTTATGCGTTGCAGCAAGCTATTGCCCGCCACTATGCAATTGTTTCGCTGGGTATGGTGCAAGATACCGATGATAAAGGGAACAAAGCATGGATGCAGCTGACCATCGGCAATCCCAATGCGCATCGTACTCGCCTCGAAGAAATACCCATCCAATTATCTGAAGGACGTGTAGTGCATCTTGGCGATGTGGCTACTGTGAGACATATAGAACAAGAGCCTACGTCATATTACCGCATCAACGGAATGAGCACCATCAATTTGGTAATGTATGCCTCGTCACAAGCCAACCATATTGTATTGGCGCAAGAAGTAAAAAAGAAGATCAAGGAATTAGAGCCCTCATTACCTAAAGGTTATGTACTAATAAATACTTACGATTCCACAGAATATATCGGAGAAGAGCTTGACAAGATTTATACACGTACCATTGCAACGATTTGCATCCTTTTGTTATTTATCCTGCTTGTGACGCGTAAGTTCCGTTTCCTGATGATCATTCTACTAAGCATTATTGTCAATATCTGTATTGCTTTAGGGATGTATTATCTTTTGGGTATTGAAATACATATCTATTCACTGGCAGGTATCACTATTTCATTGGGGTTAATCATTGACAATGCCATCGTGATGGTGGAACATATGCGAAGCCGTGGCAATAAAAATGTATTTGTGGCTATTCTGGCGGCAACACTTACTACTGCTATTTCACTTTCTGCGGTCTTCTTTTTAGACGATCGTATTAAAATTAATTTGAGCGACTTTGCTATAGTAGTGATCATCAACTTATTTGTATCTTTGGCTAGCGCATGGTTTCTCACTCCGGCATTGTATTCCAAACTAAGTCCTTCTCCAAGTCAAACGACTATACCTAAAAAATCGAAAAGAAAAAGATTAACAATTCCCCAAAGGTTTCTTCCGTCTCTTTTAAGAAAAGGTAAGAGAAGAGGTACAGCCTTTTCATCCCGCATTTATACATCTGTTCTTCTTAGGATACGGCGTTATCGCTGGATTGCATGGATCATTTTTATTATAGGATTCGGACTTCCGGTATTCCTGTTACCCAATAAAATAGAAGATGAAAGTCGTTGGGCGGAACTTTACAATAAAACATTGGGCAGTTCATGGTATATTGAAAAGGCCAAACCCGTTGTTGACAAAGCTTTAGGAGGCAGTTTACGGCTCTTTGCACAGTTCGTTTATGAAGGATCGCAGTGGAATCCGGATCGTTCGCGTACCACATTGCATGTTCGTGCCTATATGCCTCCGGGAGCAACCATCGTTCAGATGAACCAATCTATGGAAGCCTTAGAGCAATACCTCTCAGGATTTAAAGAGATTGACCGCTTTCAAACAAATATATATAATGCGCAAAACGCCAGCATCAACATCACATTCAAAAAAGAATATGAATTTGGCTACTTTCCTTATGATTTGAAAAGTCGGTTGATTACATGGGGCATTAGTTCCGGTGCTGCCGATTGGGTAGTTTCTGGTTTGGGGGATGCTTTTTCAAACCGGCTATACGAGAGCTCCGGTTCATACCGAATGCAATTATACGGATATAATTATGATCAATTATATGGTTATGCAGAGGATATTGGCAAAAGGCTTATGGTAAATCCCCGTATCAAAGAAGTAAATATCATGAGTCGATATACTTATGAGAAAAATACGAATCGTGAATTTACAATCACACCGGATATTGGGCGTTTAGCCATGAGCGGTATTTCTCTACCTATGTATTTTAGCATGATACGAAATGCTGCTGGCAACGAACAAACAGCATATGGCGCTGTTATTGACGGGACATATCAACAAATTAGATATCGAGCCCAGCAATTGGCCGAAACAGACCGTTGGATTTTGTACAACAACTTATTGCATTTGGGTGATAGTTATCTGAAATTGTCATCAATAAGTGAAATGGTAAAAGAGCCCGAACAACAGGAAGTTTGTAAAGAAAACCAACAATATACCATGATCGTAAGTTATGACTACATCGGATCATCCAAATTTGGTAACCAATTGCATGAACAAACGGTAAAGGAAACAAATGAGATATTGCCGTTGGGTTATAAAGCTGAATTAATAGGCTGGTATGGCTGGCAAAAGGAAAAGAAACAATATTGGCTTATCTTATTAATCATGGCGGTTATGTATGTGCTTTGTGCTATACTATTTGAGTCGTTATGGCAACCGTTGGCAGTCATTGCTTTAGTCCCATTTGCTTTTATTGGATTGTTTCTCACATTTTATCTATTCCACTTGAACTTTGACCAAGGTGGTTTTGCCGCATTGGTTCTGCTTTGTGGGCTCACTGTAAATGCGGCCATATATATCATTAATGATTACAACAATTTAAGAAAAAATTCTCCCTGCTCGTCGCATCGTCTTTATATGCAAGCATTACATGGCAAAATAACACCCGTGATGCTTACCATTCTTTCTACCATACTTGGGTTAACACCTTTCATTGTGGGAGAACATCGGGAGCCATTCTGGTTTGCTCTTGCCGCTGGAACGATGGGCGGGTTATTGTTTTCATTGGTAGGGATATTATTTTATTTACCATTATTTTTCTTTAAAAGGAAAAAGAATGTGAAACTCAATAAAGCCATATAATCTTGAAGAGTATTTACTTACTTGTAAGAAGAGAATATAACTTGAATTGACACTTTTTATTGTTCAAAAATAATTATATCTTTGGTTTGAATTAACAACATGTTATTTGCATGCTTATAGTTAAACCAAAGGAAAATTATGATGTCTATTAATTGCTGAATAAATATCATCAATAATAGCAAGATAACATGTATGTCTAAGAATAGATTACCACAGAATCATTATTAATACATTGATTATGAAAATAAAATTTACTTTATGTTGTTTTTTACTGGTTTATACAATTATTTCTCATGCACAAACTACTCATTCTATAATAAAAACAAGCGATATAGATATCACATTCCCTACTGCTTTTACCGATAACGATATTTTGGTAGTTAGTGGATCTGATTTGGAAGCTACAGATTGGTCTATACTCAGGGATGCCACAAAAGCTTACCATTTGGTGCTTAAAACAGGCAATACCGAAATTCCTGAAGAAGCGTTTCATAAAGATGAGTATAACACTTCTTTGTTATCTATCCATGCTGAACATATTATTAATATTGGAGAAGCTGCGTTTGCCTCCTGCAAATCATTGATTTCATTTTTCTTACCAAAAGTTGAAAATGTTGGAGCTTCTGCCTTTTCGCAGTGTTCATCTTTACCTGAAATTTCTTTACCATCAAGTACAGATATTGGAGAGGGGGCATTTTCATATTGTACGTTATTATCTGCAGTTTCTTTGCCAATAGTTGAAAGCATTGGAAGAGGAACATTTGAGAATTGCGTATCACTATCTTCCATTGTCCTACCAGCAGTTACAAACATTGGAATTACTGCTTTTCATAGTTGTGTATCGTTATCTTCTGTTTCTTTACCCGCAGTTACAAGGATTGGTCCAGCTGCATTTTCTGGGTGTTTGGTTCTTCAAGTTGTAGAATTGCCAACTCAACCGCCTTATATGGGAACAGGTTTATATTCCGCAGGGCATCCGTTGCTTGTGCTGGCTCCTGATATTAGTCAATATGGGAATCTTGTGGAAATTCCTTTGCAGGCAGGCACAAAATCTGTGGTAAAAGATATCATCATGCCATCTATTTTGTTACTTGCCCCGGGTGACGAGTTACGGTTGGAATCAGGGTTGGATGTAATGAGTGGCATAGGTAATATGCAGTGGTATAAGGACGGATCGCCTATCGTTGGTGAATTCGGATCTCCTGACTATTTAAAAAGCAATATTACTATGGATGATGCAGGGCTTTATACCTTACAATTTGCTTATGATTTGAATGAAACCGGTCAAATTGAAGATAACGAAATATTCCGTTTAGCAGATATTCGTGTAGTTGTTGGAATCGATCCAAGCATCGATGGTGCAACAAGTGGCAACGCTTGTGCAGGAAATCCTTTTAATGAAAATTGGATTATTGATGGAACACCCGAAATTAAGGTCATTTTGTCAGGGATCCTGCCTATGGGTATGTCATTTGAATATGATGAACTATCTAGAAACATAAGTTTATCGGGAGTTCCCACACAAGGAGGAACATATAACTTAAGCATCACTGTTAATAATGATTTTAATTTTTACTCTGGATCGGTTGTTTCTTTAGATTACACCCTTAGTATAAATCCAGCTATTATCACTCAACCTCAAGATGATATATACGGAAACGCATTATCGGTGGTTGCGACTGGAGAAAACCTGACTTACCAATGGTATGAATCTGGCGTAACAATAGATGGGGCTAACTCCAACATATACATGCCTAATAGTATAGGAACATACTATGTGGCAATTTCTTCGGGCATATGTGTACTTCGTTCAAATATAGTTGAAATCGCTCCTCGGCCACTGACAATAACAGCAAATCTCGGACAAAGTAAGAAACAAGGAGAACCAGACCCCCTATTAACTTATACCCTGACTTCTGGAGATTTGCTGTCAAATGATGCCCTGGACGGGGCACTAATTCGTGAAGATGGCGAATTAGTGGGAACTTACCAGATTAAACAAGGAACTCTGACAGCCGGCGACAATTATACGATTACGTTTATAAGTGCTGATTTTACGATTATGTCAGCAACGGCTCTCAATGATTTTAATATTTCTGTAATAAAAATCTATCCAAATCCGGCAACCGAATTTGTTACTATAACTGGTATTGAAGCGCCAACAACCATTCGAATCATCAATATTACAGGAAAAGTAGTACGTGCAATTGTTGTTACATCAACTGAAATCTATATAGACATAACAGATTTATCCAAAGGGATATATTTCGTTCAGTTGGAACTTCAAGGTAAAGTACAAACAGTAAAAATGGTGAAGGAATAGAGGATTAATAATTAATAACCAGTTTGAAAATAATTATGTAATGGTCCGAATTGAAGCAAGTTATTGTTGGAGTTAAAAACTATCTTTTACCGGCCATTTATGTTTTCTATGGGATTGATCGCAAAAAGGCTTGTTTTGTGAACGCCCGCAACGACACAAAGATACTTCTTTGTCTATTCTGACCAAACAACCATCTGCATCATATAATTCACAAAGCCCTTCCACTTTCATCGGGCCATGTGGACAAATAGTAATGCGTGCTGGATTTATTGATTCTGCCATAGATTTATTGATCTGAAAATCCCATCATTTTGTGCCGTCCGTCGCAATATGGTTGTCTTCTTGAATAAGCGCAACGACATAAAGTAACTGACGATTGAGTTGAAAACACTTTTCCTTCCTGGTCGGATAATATGAAATCACCTTTGCAAACCAATGGACCATTTCTTAATACTTTGATGGATAATTTATTCTCATTTTGGTTTAATCTTTTTTGGTCGGAATCAACATCTTTATTCCAACTGTATGTCAATGCATTGGTCGGACATTGGTCTACAATATCGATAATTTGTTCTGTTGTAGCGCCAAACATATCCACCCACGGGCGTCTACCCGGATTAAAGACAGAACGCAACTTTACAAAACAAGTCGTATCGTGGATACATTCTGCCGGCCGCCAATGAACCGTTATTTCTCCGTTGGTGTAATCCCTGTCGTTTGGATTCCTATTCATCTTGCATGAAAGATTGAATTTATTACGTGGTTGAAACACATAAAATGATCTGTTTGTTCATCATAAAATTACCAATAAATAAGAATATTGCAAATGAATGATGTTGATTTTCAGAATATTTCACAAATCACATAAAAATCATTCATCGATTCTTTTAAACAAGCCTTAATGCATATTGTTTTCAAAATCAAAACGTTTCAAACATTTTTGACAGTAAGGCGGCATGATATTTGAATACAAATAATTAGCATTATTTGCTTGGATTGGTGAGCAAAGAAGCATACTTTTGCATAGTGGTAATGATTGGAAAACAATTCTTTGTAGCTCTGATAGATTTTTTAAGCATTCAGTGAATATTGTTAGAAGGATAAAATCTTGGGTTACAAGCACATGTCTGGTTTTTGAAAACAATTTGATTCGGATGAAGAGTTTCGGAATAATATTTTTATCGTGTATGTGTCTTTGGACCATACAGGCTCAAGATCCCGATACTTTGTCATCATCCAATGATACGTCGACCGAACAGATCGAATCCAGCATAAGGGTCTTAAGTCAAGAAATTCTTGACGATCAGGGACCCACTGAATCACGTGAATCACGAGCAATTTTATACGAAAAACTGGGGCAATATGAAAAAGCTATAACTGATTATACTTTTCTAGTTGAAGAACACTCTGATGAAGAAATTTTGTGGTATCGACTCGGGTATTGCCAATATAAAATCGGCAACTATTCGGAAGCATTGAAAAGTTTAAATCATGCCACAGCGCTTAATCCGCAGTATCTTCCTGCATATCATATCAAAATACAGGCGTTACTTCATCTTAATAAAGTCGATCAAGCTTTGAAAGTCAGCGACTCAACATTAATGATCGGCGAAACTGCTATGAATTACTTTCTTCAAGGACAAGTAAACGAAAGGATGAACGCTCGCCAAAAAGCGGAATGGGCATATGCTAAAGCAACGAGAATAGATAAAGGCTTTATTGATGCGTATATCGCAGCATCTAATCTGGCTGTAGAAATGAATAAGGCTGAAGAAGCATTAGCCGCAGCCGATGGAGCTTTGGCAATCAATCCTGATTCTGAAGAAGCACTACTTGCTCGTAGTCGAGGATTTGCCATGCTGAAGCATTTTGACGATGCAATTGATGATATTTCTTATGTGATCAAATTGAATCCGGAGAATGCGATGGCTTATTATTGGAGAGGGACATATTATCAAGGAGATAACAAACCGCAGGACGCAATCAAGGATTTTGACCGCTCGTTGACACTTAATCCTGATTATTGGCAAGCTTTGGCTGGCAAGGCTGAATGTTCTGCCAAGATCGGCGATAAAAAGTCGGCGTTGGCTGATTATGAAAAATTATTGGCTAATGCGCATCTTTATTCGGAAAAAGAAACCATTACCCAATTGGCTAATCGACAAATTTTCGAATTAAATAGGGAAACTCATGCTCCTCAATTGATATTAACCGGGCCAATGCCGGAAAATTTCAGCATACAATTGCCGGAGAATCAAAAAACAATAATATTGAAAGGTATTGTGATTGATGAAAGTCCCATTGGTTCATTTACTATAAACGGGAAAAAAGTTTCTTTAACGAAAGCGGGAAATGAGTTTCATTTTGAAACGGAAGTGGCAACTGATACAACACAATATCTTAATATAGCGGTTGCTGATGTATATGACAATACAGATAAGTTGACATACAGGTTGGTACGAAATGAGATATCAGCCCCTGAAATCGCTCTGTACACTCCTAAAGCAACAGATAGCGGAGTAGTTACCGTTATTGCTGGAAGCAATACGCTCTACATTGAAGGAAAAATCACAGATGACAGTGCAATTGCTTCTATTACCATTGATGGGAAACCTGTAGATTTCGATCAGGATACATCCAATCCTGTATTTTCTTCCATCATAGACATCGGTAATAAAGACGCATTTGAGATTAAAGTAACCGATTTATATGGCAATACTACCGAGCGAACATTCTTTTTTGATAAAATTGATTCTGCGACAGCTAATCAAACCGATACAGGAGAAGTAACACAAAAGCCTGCTGTGGAGAATGCTTCGCATTAGTTTAATTTGATTTTTCCTGAGAAATCAAAAATCGTAAAATCATTATCTAATTATTAATCGAAACTATAAATTAAAAGGCTATATCAATCACAAACAAAAGCATGAAGGTCTTGTATATTGCCAATAATATTCCTCTACCGAAGCAAAAAAACAACCGGATCATATTAACTATTGCCGAAAAATTGTCACTATCGTGTGACATATCATTTGTTTTTCCTGCAGCCATTGTTTTTCCTCCATTTTCTTTCATGAAAAAGTATAAGCAATTAGTGAATTTGAAACCATGGACGGATGGAGATTTCATAGTGAAACCGGTGTGTTATCCTCGGCTTCCGGGCAAAAAATTATCTTACTTATTGATTGATGCCGTCCGTCCGAAGCATTATATAGATGAAAAAAAATTACCCGATCTGTGTCATGCTCACTTCATTATGCCCGATGGTTATATCGCTTACCGAATCAAGCAAAAATATAGTACTCCATATGTAGTATCGGTGAGAGCAAGTGATGTGCGACATTTAAAAACGCTTGGTTGTAAGGGTATTGTTAGTAAAAAGTTTATTACTGTATTAAAAAATGCTGATAAAATAATTGTCCATAACCGGCCTCAACAAGAATTGATTGCGCAATTGGGCTTTGATAGTGTTTTGATTCCACACGGAATGGAAAGCAATATATTGAATGCTACTACAAAGAAAACAGACGCTCTAATTACTATATCAGTAGTAGCTGAGCTAATCCGGCGAAAAAATATTGATTGGGTAATTCGGGCAGTTAAAAAATATACTGATAAGCAAAATATTCAAGTCTTAATTGCCGGCGACGGTGTTTGTCGAGATGCATTACAACAATTATCCAACGATGTTTCCAATATTCATTTTCTGGGGAAAATCAGTCATGATGAAGTTCTGACTATGCTGGAAAAAAGCCACATTTTTGCATTACCAAGCGTCAATGAAACATTTGGATTGGTATATCTCGAAGCCGCAGCCAAACATAATGCTGTGATTTGCCATCGGGACGAAGGTGTTGATGGGGTGTTTGACGATGGAAAAGAAATGATATTTTGTTCCGAATATGATGAGTTTGAAAAACAACTTGATGAACTTATTATGAATCCCGCCCAAATACAACAATTAGCTAATGCCGCATATGTTAAAGTAAGCCAAAATACATGGGAACATATTATCCCTCATTATTTGGATATTTACCGACAAATAACGAATGATAAAAAACATTAATTTTTGCAATTACTTTTATGAAAATAGACGATTATTCCTTTTGGATTAATATTTAGCATTTACCTTATTGGTATGGTTGTTTAGCAACTTTTCCCCCATATGTCCCCATATCATTTCGAACAGTACCGCGACTTGGCGGAAAATTAACATCATTCCATTTGCTATCTGGATCACCAGCGTCAATGCATGGTGAAGAAGAAGATAATTGATATTGTCTAGCAGATGGATTGACGAATTTAGGATCAACGTCGATCATGCCTGACCCAAAAGTAAAAGTT
>JAVBPN010000335.1:0-20239 GCA_031549585.1 Bacteroidales bacterium | reverse complement strand
GATCTTTGCCGATAAACTGAAATTTCCCTTTTCATTTGCAGACCTTTGTCGGAAAGTGATCACGGATATGTTGGAAAAGAACGAAATGTTCAATGACCTGAACGATGTAAATATCTTTTGGGATGCGCTCAACTACGAATGCATGCAGCCTCATTCGAGGATCAGTGAAGGAAAACACTATATCAAGGATTTGGATCAAAAGATATTGTACGTAAAAGTTCACCTGCTGCATCCTTTCTATGTGGAGTTTTGCAGGAAGAATGATATAGAACACTTTGATTTGCCCACATTCAGGAAACAAATCAAGTCATATCCTGCTTTTGTTGCGGGTACACAGGAAAGTCGCGGCGATGCTTATACTAAAAACGGATTGGGATCATGTTATCGCTTTGCCTTCGAGGTCAAGGATTACAAGCATTTATCTATTTGCGGCAAGGAACTACATTTATAGCCAATACGAAAGCAAAGTTTGTAAATCGTGTAAATCATGTAAATCAATATTTCTTTATCCTTTTATATCAATCAATTAGATGCTGTAAAAATATTTACATGACATTTACATGGTTTACACAGTTACGGAAAGATACCGATCATTAGAATATCAATCAGAAATAATAGCGGATTAATAGATGTTTTATTGGTGATGAATCGGAAATAATTGATGCAGCATACGAAATAATAGCGATTTGATGCGGATTAATAGGAAATAATAGGAATTTCATTGGATTATCGCATTTTTCAGGCTTTGTGAACTGATTGTGTCTCTAAAAAATCCATATTTATACCCTTTTTATGGACACTTTATACTCACTTTATGGGAACAAACAGCCATTTATAGCCTTTATATGGATATTTGTCCTTTACTAAAAAGGCAAAATCCTCGTTATGCTGCGTAAAAGCATGGTAAAAGTTATGTGAAAGCACAGTAGCACCAGGATACAAAATAGTTGAAGCACAGTAAAAGCACGAAAAAGCATCATGTTAGCATGAAAAAGCACGGTGCAAGTTCATTGAAAGTACAAAAAAGCACGATGCAAGCACGAAAAAGCATGATGCAAGTTAGAATAATCAGACAAAACCCGTACAATACAGCCTTCAAACAGGCATCACACTGCTTCTGAACACGTGCTTAACTGCCACTGAACAGGTGTATAACTGCTTCCGAACAGGTGAAGAACACATGCTTAACAGCCTCCAAACAGCCAATAACAAGTGTTTTAAGCAAAAATGACGGAAAAAGCCCGTTTTTCAAGCTATAATCCTGTATTCTTTCAAATTTACATGATGATTTACAGTTTTTCCAAAGAATGTAAATTCATACTCGTCTAAAAAACAGTAGAGTAACAGTGCTGATTTACACAATTTACATGATTTACTTGTTTTGAAAGGTTAGTGGGCAGGTATTAACTTTTCCGGAATAAAATATCATTTATTATAACATACTTTTTTACAAGTTGTGTGTTAACTGAAAAATCATTTTATGTAACAGTATATAAGTGTTATCTTTACAAATTGAAAGTATAAACAATTAAGTGTATGAGTATAAAGTATAAAAATCACCTGCTATTGGGAGTTGCTTTCTGGGTTAGTTTTACTTCTTTTCCCGCAACAGCACAAAATACAGCTTTCGATCCTTTATTGGATCCGGCCTGTCAGGTTATTCACCCAGCTACAGTTGAAACATGGAAAAGCAGCTACATGTGGTATCCTGGTCAGTTGAGCGCCCATTTGCAAAAGATACAAAAGCAAAAATCGGCCGAACGTTGTGTCAATGTGGGTTATCCCGGGAAATTTTTCAAGGACGAAAATCGCTCCTTCTTCCACAAAGAGGTAAAGGTGTCCAAAGAAACCGAAATTAGCTGGGATGCACCAGGAACTGTCATCCTTTCAGTTGATGGGAAAAATCAGGATTCGAAACTCCGGAAATATAAACTATTGCCCGGAAAACATATCTTGATTTTCGAAGTACAAACTCAAGATAGGCTTCCTGCCCTGATTATAAGAGGCGAAAACATAGAGGGTACTGATAGCTGGAAGGTAAGCTTAGACAACCTGTCCTGGAATATACCGGAAACAGATACCCGTTATAACAAACCGTCCATTCGGCCTGATGATGAGCAGGAAATCACAGTAACCATTTCACCGGATAAATATATTTTGCTGCGAAATGCAACAGAAAAAAACGGAAAGATAAAGCTGGGCGAGAATGCTTGTTTGCTTGTGGATTTCCGGCACCTGGAAGTTGGCAGCATCGCCGTACAAGCTTCAGGGAACGGCACAATCTCTTTCAGCGTAGGCGAATCACCAGAAGAAACTCTGGACGATCAAGTCAAAGATTTTGAGCAAAGACCTATCAAAGCTTATACACTAACAGGTCAAATGCAGGAAATAACACTGCCGGAGCGTGCTTTGCGTTATTTGAAAATTTCCTGTGATCGCCCCTGTACCATCACTTCCCTCCGTTTCCAGACCAAAATATGGCCGGTAGAATTCCAAATGCAGTTCGAATGTGATAATAACTCCCTGAACAATCTGTGGAAAGCCGGTATAGCGACATTGCATACTTCCATGCACAATTTCTACTTAGATGGCGTTAAACGTGATTATCTGCCCTGGTCGATGGATGCCATAGCCAGCATGTTGGGCGGCGATTATGTGTTTGGCGACCGGCAGGTAAGTCGTAATGGGATATCTATTGCATTAATGCCTCCTCGTCCACATGTATCCGACTGGGGAATCGTAGATTATCCGTTACATGCATTGATTGGCATCAAACAGGATTACCTGCGTTATGGCGACCTCAGTACCTCGCTGATGTATAAAGACCGTATCACCCAACAGTTGGCCCTCTACGAATCCGTCCAGGATGCAAATGGTTTTATTTCGGCTGCATGCCCCACTTCGGGCTTCATTCCAGGATGGGCACGAAAAATGGGGCCGGAAGATTATGGAATACCCACTTACGGACAGATGCTACTTTATCAGAATTTTGTCATCGGCGCTTATTTTGCCCGATTGTGGAAAGATAATGACCTATTTAAACGCTATGAACAGAAAGCAAAGCAATTAGGTAAAAGTATCATGACACATTTCTGGGACAATGAACAGAAGGCATTTATCAATGGCTATCGTGCCAATGGCGAAAAGGATGGTCGAATCTCACATCATGCCCAATATTGGGCCGTACTGACTGGTCTTTACCCGGAAGAATATTACAACCACTTATTTGACGAAGTTATCCCCACTATCCCTTTTTATAAAGAATATATCAGCTACGAGAAAGGCTACGAATGCCTTGCATACATCAAGGCTGGCCGCGTCAAGGATATGTTTACTTTGCTGGATGATGTCTGGGGTGACTGGTTACGCCAAGGGAATACCCGTTTCCCGGAAAACTTCTCTTTGGGCGCTCCACTGAAGGAACAGTTGAAATTCTATGAGCGCCCATATGGCTTGAGCCTTTGCCATGGCGCAAACGGCGCACCTCCCGTAGTAGCTATATTGCACGGCATTTATGGTTTTTCGCAATCGGACAAGAATCTTTCAGAATACACTTTACGACCGGATTTACTCAATCTGAATTGGGCTAAAGGACGCATACCAGTGAAAGAGGGCTACATCAATGTTAATTTTACGAAACAGGGAACCTGCTCAGTAGAAATACCGGAAAACTGTGTTGTAAACTTGTATCTTGGTAACCAGACAAAGCCATTAGTCTGGAAAAAGGCAGGTAAATATACATTTGAATTGAAATAATTATGACTGACGGATTTGAGTTATGGTAATCCGATAATTCAAATTTTCTGCTTTCTTGAAATGATGGTCGTATCTGTGAATTACCTTTATTTATATGAGCATTTCTACTCAGGATTTCGTATAACAATCTTTTCAAATTATAGATTCTTTGTGATATACTTACTTCATTTTTAAAATATTAATAATGCATGATGTACAATTGATGTACTGCTATTAACATCAAATGTAAAAACAGAAAACTTTGTAGGGGACGAATTTTAGGAATCCCTTTATCCGATATTTATGTTTGCGTGAAAACATGTAATAATTCCATTGTCATGCAAAACAATTATACCCATATCGATTACGAAGTGTTGATACAATTACGTGATGGCAACGAAAAATCATTTTCTATCGTTTTTAACGCTTATCACAGATATTTGTATGTCTTGGCTTGCCGGTACCTGATGTCTGAGAGTTATGCCGAAGATGCTGTTCAGTATACCTTTATGCGTCTATGGGAAGGACGGGAATCTTTCGATTATGAAAAAGGTATCAAAAATCTACTGTTTACTATTTTAAAGAACTACATCCTGAATGAGATCAGGCATAAGAATATAGCCATTAAGAAAAATTATGAGCAGGCACAACTTGTTAAAGAAGAGGAGTGCAGCTTTATTCATGATCTTGAAGATGCGGATTTTAAGTCGCATTTGTACAGGCTGATCGACAAATTGTCGCCTCAGAAACGGGATGTTTGCTTATTAAAAATACAACAGGGAATGTCGAACCAGGAAGTTGCCGAAACCATGAATATCTCCATTGCAACGGTGAAGTCGCACTACACACAGGTCATCAAGTTTTTACGGGTACAAATAGATAAAGTTATCCGGATATCCCAATATTTGCCTGTTGAAGCCGCAAGGCAGGTAAAAAGTCATTAACTGTGAGTATATATTCCTCTCAAAGAAGAAACTTTCAACAACCCCGTCCGTTTGTGACGGGGTTGTTTATTATTTGTTTTCTATCATTTGCTTCGCAAAAAATCATAAATTTGGCGGTTCTTCTGATAACAACAATAAATCGACTCATACCTTTTAACGTAATAATTGTTTTATAATACAAAGCAATCAATCCAACATCAATGGATCCCCAAATTATAAACAAGGTACTTTCAAAAAATGCTTCGCCCGAGGAAGCTCGTCAGGTAGCGGTGTGGTTTGCTACGGATGAGGGTCGGGAATATCTTTCTCAACGTTACGACAAAGAATTGTATATACTGGATGAGATGGATATTGCTGAGACTGTTTACGGGATTCCATCAAAACGCATGAAAATAAAATTTGATTCACAGCGAAAGAAACAAACACGAACTCCCTATTTCAAATTGGTTGCTATTACAATCCCTTTCATAGCATTGGTGTATGTCTTCGTATTTGTTGTTAATCGTACCGGGTTTTTTGCAAGTAACCATTGGTCTGAAGTAGTTGTACCTCATGGGGAACAGCTACAATTAATTCTTCAGGATGGAACAAGCGTACAAATAAATTCAGGGTCGCGGTTACAATATCCGAAGTCATTCGGACTTTTCAGCCGGGAAATAAAATTCAATGGCGAAGGCTATTTTTCGGTATCGCAGGAACAGGCACGCCCTTTTGTTATAAATCTGAATGATATAGAGATAAAAGTAACAGGTACAAAGTTTAATGCAAAAGCATACCCGGATGACGAAATGATTTTTGTATCACTTGAAGAGGGAAGTGTCAATATTACAGACAAAAATAATCATAGTTATCCATTGAAGGCTGGTCAAAATGCCGTTTTCGACAAGAATAAAGGTGTTTGTTCCATAAATGAGATTGAAGATATAAATGAACATATTGCATGGTGCAATAAAAGTCTGTACTTTTACAGGGCCCCATTGGAAGAAGTTTTAAAAACAGTGGAACGTCAATACGGAGTGCAATTTAATATAAATGACTCTTCGCTACTAAAATATAAATTCAGTATCTCAAACATTAAATCGGATGTGAGCGAAATACTGAAGGATATTGAGAAAATTTCAAAAATCAGGTTTGAGTTAAAAGGCAATAACAATTATGAGGTATTATCGGCAAAATAATTCAGTGCCTTTTCTGCGAATCATAAAAATAATATTTTAGTAATAAGTATTTTAGCCCACTTTGTCAATGGGCTATTTTTTTTCACAAAACAACTCATACCTTTTTTAAAGGTGTGTGTTTACTTGTGAAAAACCAAAAATAAAAACCTTAAAGTGATGTACAAATGAGAAAAAGAGGATGTATTTTTTTGCTTTCGTCTTTTCTGTTCTTGATTACGATCCATGTATCCGGACAGAAGATTTCACTCTCCTACAAAAATGTTCCTTTCGAAACGGTGTTGAATTCGATTAAACAACAAACCGGGTTGTCACCTGTTTTCAGCGAACAACTGGTTGATCTTGGCAGGAAAGTGACGGTTAGTGTAACTTCGGTCAACATAAAAACTGCATTAAAACAAATGTTGGAAGGTACAAACATTGATTATGAGATCAACAACAATAATCTGTACCTGGTAGAGAAAACGCAAAAGGTTAAATCGAGTAAACAGAGTAGTTCCCAAAAAATCACAGGGACCATCTACGACTCAAAAGGTGAAACCATTGTTGGTGCAACAATCGTTGTAGTGGGAACGCAAAACGGGACTGTTAGTGACGTTAATGGTAAGTTTTCACTTGAAGTAACTCCAAACGCTCAAATCCAGATTTCTTTTGTTGGTTATGTTTCTCAAATCATTAATGTTGATGGCAGAAAAAGTTATGAAATCACGTTGGATGAAGACACAAAAGAACTTGACGAAGTAGTTGTAGTCGGATATGGTGTTCAAAAGAAAGTTACCCTGACCGGCTCTGTCGCTTCACTGAATGGATCAGAAATGATCCAGACAAAAACCGCTAACATCACCAATAGCCTAACTGGCCGGGTAAGCGGATTGGTTGTTAATGCAAGGGGAGGAAATCCCGGAAGCGAAGAAACCAACATCTTGATCAGGGGAATAGGTACAACCGGGGACAATTCACCACTTTATGTAATCGACGGAGTTGCAAACCGTGGAGGCTTTGAGCGGTTAACCCCTGAAGATATTGAAAGTATTTCAGTGCTAAAAGATGCCTCGGCGTCGATTTATGGTGCACAGGCCGCCAATGGAGTTATCTTGGTTACCACAAAGAGGGGCTCACAAGGAAAAATCAAATTAACCTATGGCAACTCGTTTTCGATGACTCAACCTACACGCAGGCCATACCTGATGAATGCGGTGCAATACCTGACATGGAAAGATGAACAGAACGAAAGAAACGGACGACCTACCGAATTTCAGGATATTATCAACCAATATAAAAATGGCACCAATGACAAGGAAAAATGGGCGGATACCGACTGGTGGGCAGAAGTAATGGATAAATGGGCACTCGAACAACAACACGTTATAAGCCTATCCGGCGGTTCTGAAAAGATAAGCTATTATTTATCTGGACAATATGTGAACCAGGATGCGGTTTATAAAAGCGATGCATACGGCTACAAGCAGTATAATGTACGTTCAAATATTGACGCGCAGATAACCAAGAATCTGAAAGTTGGTGTCGATTTGTCATATAGAATAGGCAATATCATGAGCCCGACATTAAGCACCGATGGATTAATCAGGCAAGTATTTGTATCGGCTCCTTATGATCAACCATATTTTTCGAATGGCTTGGTTGCCAAGACATCAACGGGAAATCCGGTTAATTTGACCAATGGAGAAAGCGGTGAAAAGAATACTCAAAATAAAAAAGCTGATACAAAGCTCTCGATCCGATGGGATTTGCCTTTTATTACCGAAGGTTTATATGTAGCCGGATGGGGCGCATACGATTATTACACTTCATACAGGAAAGACCTTTCAAAGCCCTATGACCAGTATTCCTATGATGCCGCTACAGGTGAATATATAAACCAACGGGATCAAACAGGTACTACCTCATTATTTCAGCAGTTTAGCCATGATACCAATAAAACACTGAATATAATGGTCGGATATGATAAAAAATTCAATCGGCATAGTGTCAGTTCTTTCGTTGCTTATGAGCAATACCAGCATTATTACGAATATTTTTGCGCCTCGCGTAAGGATTTGGTAACAAGTCAACTGCCGTATCTTTTTGCGGGAGCGGATGAAGGTAAAGACAATGGTGGACAAGGCTTCGAATCTGCAAGAAGGAACATATTCGGTCGTATCAACTATAATTTCGATGAAAAATATTTGGCCGAGTTCACCTTACGATATGATGCCTCTGCAAATTTCATGGAAGATAAAAGGTGGGGATTATTTCCGGGATTATCCTTGGGTTGGCGTATCTCCGAAGAATCTTTCTTCAATAAGGATTTGATTAATAACTTAAAAATACGTGGTTCGTGGGGATTACTTGGTAATGACAGGGTTCCGAATTTCCAATATTTGCAGTTTTATGATTTATCCACTTCATACATTTTTGGTGAAACCAAATCGCGTACCCAGGGACTTACTCCCGGCACAACACCGAATCCCGACATTACATGGGAAACTTCCAGCAAGTTTAATATTGGTGTCGATTTTGGATTAAAAAATGCATTATTGACAGGAACTGTTGAGTATTTCCACGAAGAAAGGTCGGATATCCTGGCTCCCCGGAATGCATCCATACCTGTGTATACCGGCATGGTTCTTCCCGACGAAAACATAGGTATTGTTAAAAACCAGGGGTTTGAAATCCAGTTAGACCATCGTTATAGAATCGGACAGGTAAATTACAATGTCGGCGGCCAATTCTCATTCGCAAAAAGTAAAATTGTTTTCATTGACGAAGCTGCCAACATACCCGATTGGCAAAGGCGTACAGGAAGGCCGGTTGATTACCTCATGCTTTACGAAGCCGATGGATTATACCAGGATACGGACGAGATAAGTAAGTCGGTGCATTTTGCCGATGCAAAGCCCGGTGATGTAAAGTTTGTCAATAAGAACGGCGATGATAAAATTGATAGTAACGACCAGATCATACTCACAGAATCGCCTACACCAAAAATAGTCTATGGTTTCACGTTAGGCGCCGAATGGAAAAATATCAGTGTAAACATGCTTTTCCAGGGACAGGCTTTGGCAAAAACTGTATATAAGCCTTGGGATTTGAACCAACAGGTAGAATATTTTGATGGAAGATGGATTTCAAAACGCGAAACCCCGAATGCGGTTTATCCGGCTGCTTATGACATGAGTAGCAGCAGCATTCAAAATGAAAGCACCATCTGGGTAAAAGATAATTCATTCTTACGATTGAAGAACATCGAAATATCCTATACATTCAGCAAGCAGCTCGTCAATAAGCTGGGTATCGACAATTTGAGGATATCCGCCAATGCGAATAATCTATTTTTCTTATACGATAAAGTGAAAATGCTCGATCCAGAAAGCAGGTCGTCAACCGGATGGTATTATCCACAACAAAGACTGATTTCAATCGGCTTAAACTTAACTTTTTAAATGATAAAATTTAAACAGATGAAAAAATACATATTTATACTCATTATAGCATTGTTCAGCGCCTCTTGTACTGATCTGTTGGATCTTAAACCACTGGATTCCATATCAGAGGCTGACGTTTGGGAAGATTTCAAATTAGTGGAATTATATGTCAATTCGAGATACAACGAATTACCTCATGGTTTTTGTCAATGGGCCGGTGGTCTAAGAATGACCTCGATAACCGATGAGAGTTATCACATGCATGAAACCCGTATGGACAATTATACCAACGGGGGAATTACATCGGGCAACATGCTTTTCTTTGGCGGTTTCTGGAACGATGCTTACGGCGCTATTAGGAATAACAATATTTTCCTCGAAAAAATCAACCCCAACATCGGGGACGCGAACAAGATTGCACAGTATACTGCTGAAATAAGGGCCATACGGGCTTATTTCTATCTTGAACTGGTTTCGAGATATGGCGCCGTTCCGCTGATCAAAACTACATTCAATCTGGAAGACAATTTTAACGTTCCGAGAACCAGTATAAATGAAGTGATAGACTTTGTGGTATCGGAACTTGATGGAGCAATTCCTGATCTCATGGATAAAAGCGAGGCTGTTGGAACAAGTTTTGGACGAATCACCAAAGGTGCTGCCATCGGTTTAAAAATACGCGCCCTTTTATATGTTGCAAGCCCGCTTATCAATACCGAGGATCGAAACAGGTGGCAATTGGTTGCCAATGCATGCGAAGAGCTTTTTCAACTGAATCAATACAGTTTATCTGATTCATACAGGAACTTGTTTTTAAATGCCGCCGACCCGGAAGTGATTTTCTTCAAGCAGTTTATTGATGAATATGGCCCTGAATCGGTAAGTAAAGCCGGCGATTATTATTATCATTATACTGGCGGACAACGTATCGACGAGTGGAGATTCCCGAACGGATCTGGTGGATGGGTAAGTGAAAACCCTCTCCAAACATTTGTAGACCAATACGAAACTTTAAGTGGCAAAATACCGGTATTAGGTTACACCGGTTCTGATAATAATCTCCAACCTGTCATCAATCCAGAAGCTACGGACTATGATCCAAGTCATCCTTATAACAACAGGGACCCACGGTTAGCTTATTCGGTTTATTACGACGGCTCCACATTTCAAGGCAGGGAAGTCGAAATGTGGTATGGAGGTAAGGATAGCCGTGACACGAATGTCGACTGGTGGTGGAATGGTTCAAAACTTTGCTACGGCATTCTCAAATCATTGGACGAAAGTTGGACATATACATCAACGGTTGGGAGTGATCAACCATGGATTTATATGAGGTTGGCCGAATTTTACCTGACCTACGCTGAAGCCCAATATCATTTAGGCAATGAGGCCCTTGCTATTGAATATGCGAATAAGACAAGAAAAAGAACAGGAGTCAATATGCCTGATATCAGTGCTTCGGGTACAGAATTACTTCAAAAAATAAAACACGAAAGGAAGATTGAGTTGGCTTTTGAAGGTAACCGCTGGTACGATGCACGGCGCTGGAAAGATGCAGTTACCGATTTTTCGCAGGATGCAATAGGTGTTGAAATATCCAAAAATGCGACGACTGGGGTTAAATCGTACAGATACTACATATTTAACCGGAGATCGTTCCCCGAACACAATTATTTTTGGCCAATTCCGATTGAAGAAATTCAAAAAAGCAATCTTGAGCAAAACCCTGATTATTAATCAATAATTATTGGACAAACCACTTGGAATCTTAGTTGCTCCAAGTGGTTCCTTGCAGCAACCCTCTATGGTTTCTCAGCGGTTCTTAGTGTAACCGCTAAGAATCCTACGGGATTACCCGAGTTGAATCAATAAATCAGAATACAATGTTTAGAAGATATAAAAACGCAGTCATTGCTGCACTACTCATAATGATTACGGCATGTAGCTGTAAAAAGGAAACCAATGAACCTGTTGGTGAATTGTCTTTGGTTTCTCAAAAAATAGAGAATAAAAATACAACTTCAGATCTGGTATTATTATCAGGTTATTCACCTGTCATTGAATTTAACTTTTCACAAAAAATTGATTCCAAATCAATTCAACAGGCAGTCTCCTGGACTAATACCAGCACATCTGAAAAGGTAGAATTGGATGTATCGCTTTCCAATGGCGATTCGTGCATGAGCCTTAAACCTAAAAATCCTTTGAACTCATATCTTTCCATCTACAACATTTCGGTTATTAGAAATTTGAAGTCGCAAACCGGAGCCTATCTCAATGGAAAGATTGATTTTGACATGAGAACCGGGGTAGACCCATCGGATAAATTTCCCAGGGTTTCGGATGATGAATTATTGGATATTATTCAGAAAACGACATTCAATTTTTTCTGGACGGATGGGAGTCCGGATTGTGGCCTTTCCCTGGATGCATCCGAACGTCCCTTGACCGACTGTACTATTGGGGGGAGCGGTTTTGGTATCATGTTCATTCCTGCAGCAATCGAAAGAGGATTTATCACCAGGGACGAAGGATTGGCGCGTATGATGAAAATTGTTGATTTCCTGAAAAACAAGGCAGACCGGTTTCATGGTGCATTTCCCCACAGGATCAACGGCGCTACGGGAAAGGTAAACTTATGGCAGGGGCCCGACGATGATGGCGCCGACCTCCTGGAAACCTCCTTCATGATGATGGGGTTATTGACCGTAAGACAATACTTTGACCTCTCAACCACCAATGAAACAAACCTTAGGAATGACATTACAGCTTTATACGAAGCTGTAGAGTGGACATGGTTTACCCGTGGTGGACAAAATGCCCTTTATTGGTTGTGGAGTCCAACCGTGGAGTGGAAAGCGACATTTATGTGTAAAGGCTGGAACGAAACCCTGATAACCTACGTCCTTGCAGCTTCTTCCCCCACTCACTCCATCGACAAAGTCGCTTATGAGAATGGCTGGGCAACCAATGGAAGCATTAAAAACGGGAAGACTTTTTATGGATACACTCTGCCATTTGGCCCGGATTACGGTGGATGGCCCGGATATTCCCAGTATTCGTTTTTAGGAATCAATCCGTTTGGACTGAAAGACCAGTACGGTGATTTCGAATTGCAGTTGAAAAACGTTCATTTGATTAATCGTGCTTATTGTGTAGAAAACAGGAAAGGTTTTTACAACTACAACGAGAATTGCTGGGGGTATTTAGGTAGCCCAACTACGGATAAAGGTTTAATCCAGCCTTATGTAGTTCTTGGCGGGCTGCCTTATGCTCCGGAGGAAGCGATGAAGGCAATCAGGCATTTTTATTATGTATTGGGTGATAAAATATTCCAGCGGAATGGTTTTTCCGGCGATTTCAATCTCCAAAATACCCCCATTACTGTGGGAAAACAAGTGTTTGCCTATGATCAGCTTAACTATATTGTAGCTATAGAAAATTACCGGTCGGGATTGATTTGGGATTTATTCACCAGTTGTCCCGAAGTCAAGGCAGGCATGCGGAAGCTCGGATTCACAGCTCCTTATCTTTAATCCGGCAAAAATGAAAACATCTCATAACTTATTTTTCAGAAAAAGGATTCTTCGGAAATTGTCGTTGATCATATCAGCTTTGGTGTTCTTGCTTGCTCCAATGCACGGGAAGCCATTGGTTGGCATTGATAACTGCACAACGGGTTCGCAAAATATTGCCAATTTGTTGGGTAATGCTCCAAAGCTACCGGGAAAACATTTTCTGGCTACCGATCCGGTTCAATTGGAGGAACTCACCGATGATCAGTTCCTGGAACGGATTCAGTACGATTACACACGCCGATGTTTGCAAAAGAAAGATTCGTTGTGCACCATAGAAAACGACGGATTCCGCATCAATCTCTTTTGTGTAGCTGTGAAAAATGGCTGGTTAAGCAGGGACGCAGCAAGCGTTGAAGTATTGCAATACCTGCGGGAATTCCAACGCGCAAAGACGGCTCATGGTATCATGCCTCGCACATTTGATAGGGTTACCGGCGAAAAAGCCACTGTTAATTATGGATCATTCGGTCGCCCCTATGATGTGGTTGGAACTGCATTCATGTCTACTTCATTAAAGTTTGTGGTGCGGCAATTTTTCAATCAAAACAATGAGGTTGAAAAAGAAATCCGCAGGTTGTGTAACGAAATATGCGACCGTATTGATTGGAATTTCGCATACAACAGCGCCCAGAAATGCTTTACATGGTTCAAGAATGACGACGATGGCAGTCGGTTCGATGGTAAAGAGTTGCTTGGTGAAATGGACGAAACATTCTTTATGCAACTGCTGGTGCTTGGCTCGGATACATGGAAACACGGGGACGAAGCCTATAAAGAATACCTGTCCAAAGTTTTTATCGATTCGCAGTACGGTTACCGCTATTATGGCACCAAAGAGTATAACTATAAGCAAACCGGTAATTTGAGTTACATGAAGATCAATAATCCGGCGATACTTCAATCGAACGATTATCCGATGGCTAAACTTGGTTACCTGGTTCAACCTCATATTTGGTTTGATTTAAGAGGGTATAAGGATGATTTTTGTATCAAAAACCGTTTAGGATATTACGAAAGCGTTCAAAATGCCATTTATGCTCAAATCAAACATGCCAGGATAAATCCGGGTAATTTCCCTTATTATGGCGATGCCTGGGGTTTTTACGACACTTGCTCACCTTTAACCAACAGATGGATTATCAAAGGACTGCCGGCCGAAGGTGACATTGATGATGGCACCATCTCCATAGACGCCGCTATCAGTGCAATTGCTTTTGTGCCGGACTCATCCATCCATTGCTTACGTACTTTATACAAAGCATTTAAAGGAAACAACATATATACAGCCCAAGGAATTGCGACAAGCGTGAATACTATTGATGGAAAGGTTTCGCGTTTCTTTTGTGACTCCTTCTTTCCGCCAATCAATGTTCTTCTCATTGAAAATTATCGTTCCGGCTTGATTTGGGAACTATCCAAAACATGTCCCGAATATCAAGTTGCTTTCAAAAAAGCAGGTTTAAAAAAGTAAATAACAACAAGTATAAATCAGTTATGAAATCAAAAATCAGCATTTTATTGATAATCGTATTTACCGTATGTGCGAACGTAAACTCACAGGTTACCCCATATTTAAGTAAAAATGGCAAAGCCACACAACTGATGGTCGATGGTAAGCCATTCCTCATGATATGCGGTGAATTGCACAACTCGAGTTCATCCACGGTGAGATACCTCACACCTTTATTCCCGAAATTGCAATCAATGAACCTGAACTCTGTAATTGCTTCCGTTTCATGGGAACAATTCGAGCCAACAGAGGGTAAATATGACTTTACCTTACTTGAATCATTAATTGACAATGCAGAAAAACATAAATTGAAGCTATGCCTAATCTGGTTCGGATCGTGGAAAAACGGAGAGTCGAGTTATATCCCCCTATGGGTAAAGAAAGATACCAAGCGTTTTTTTAGGGTAAAAAAACAAAATGGTCAAAACATCGAAACCATTTCGCCATTTTGTGACGAAGCGATGAAAGCCGATGCCAAGGCATTCGCAGTAATGATGAAACATATCAGGGAATATGATAAAAACAAAACCGTCATTATTATTCAACCCGAAAATGAAGTCGGTATATTCCAGGATATCGACTACAACGACATTGCATTGAAAAAAATTGAAAAAGAAGTTCCCACCCAGTTGATTTCTTATCTCCAACAGAATAAAACAAACCTGGAAGAAGAGCTTAAATCGCTTTGGACGAATAGCGGTTCAAAGACAAAAGGAAGCTGGAAAGAGGTCTTTGGCGACAACCCGCAGGCAAAAGCTTATTTTATGACATGGCAATACGCTTCATACATCAACGAATTAGCCACGATGGGGAAAAAAGAATATCCTTTACCGATGTTCGTAAATGCCTGGATTGTTCAAAAGCCGGAGGATCTTCCGGGAATATATCCGAATGGAGGCCCTGTTTCAAAAGTGATGGACATATACAAGGCTGCCGCAAAAAATATTGACATCCTGAGTCCGGATATTTACCTGCCTAATTTCAAGAAAATTGTAGCCATGTATCATCGGACCGACAACCCGTTGCTGATACCGGAATCGACTTTGGATGCCGGTCGGGCCTTCTATGCATTTGCCCAGCATAGCGCTATCTGTTATGCGCCTTTTGGGATTGAAGATGGTGCCAACAACATTGTTTTCAGAAATGCTTATGGTGTTCTTAACGAATTAATGCCCCTGATAACCAAATATCAAGGTACAGATAAAATAGTAGGTATGTTGAAAGAAGGAGATGAAACCGAATATAATGTAACACTCGGAAATTTTAACATCAGAGTAACTTACGAAAGGAAGAACGAACCATGTTATGGCATGATTATCCAGACAGATGAAAATGAGTTTTTCGTTGCAGGTATGAATATAAGGGTGACTTTCGCTACTACCATGAAAAACAGGATCGGATATATCGGACAGGTCTGGGAAGGAGAACTAAAAGATAATGATTTTGTTCCTATCCGGCTGCTAAATGGCGATGAAACATTCCACAATGCTACCTTGCGAGTGTTCGGAAGACAACAGTTAACTTCCCAGATAGATGAGAAATCAGTAGAAACATCTAATTCCCCCCAACCGTACTTTTATTCGGCAAATATCAACAAAATCATCACAAGTCCTGGGATTTATAAAGTTATAACATACGTAAGAGATTGATTTCATTAATCATAATTCAATAACAAATAATTTTTTTAATCATGATGAAGACTAAATTTTCAAGAAAAGGTATTTTTTACCCATTATTTATTGCTCTTTTCAGCATTGCGCTGTTTTCGTGTAGTTCAGACGATGATCCTGAAGAACCAATGGTTTTTGATGCTTCCGTAAGTGCTACAAAAGTCGATGTTGGTGCAACAGTAACATTCACCGACAATTCTACTGGTGTAAAATCAAGAGTATGGACGTTCCCGTTTGGTTCTGTTAAAACATCAACGGAACCAACTGTTAAAGTGAGTTTTTCCTTTGCCGGCCCTGTTACATGTAATCTTGTTGTTACATTTAACGATGAAAGTACAGAGTCGAAGGACTTTACTATTCAGGTTGGCAATGAATTGTACAGCCGTGCGATATTTGGGTTCGAAGATGAAGAAGCTGCCCTTGGTTTTTGGAAAGTATGGAACTCAAGTGGCAATGAGGATATTGTTGCTACCATTGATAAAACCCAGGGAGCCAATAGCAGTTCAAGTTGCTTAAAAGTAACGGTTAATAATACCGGCAGTGAATCCCAGTTATTTACAAAAGGGAATGAATTGCTATATAATGCAACGCTTAAAAGTAACAAAACTTATATATTCAGTTTCTGGGTAAAAAGTGATAACATTACCTCATTGGAAGGTGCAGAGATTACGAATGAAAGTGCAACACAATCCTGGCACAATTTCGTTTGGGTTTCACCTGTGCCTGTTACCAATACGTGGACAAAGTTGGAATATACTTTTGAAACAGGCGATATCAAATCCATTTATAGTGAGGAAAATGCCACCAATGCCTATACCCAGTTCAAATTGATCCCCACCCAAAAAGGAGTTGTTTACATCGACGAGGTTTCAATTACTGAACAATAGAAGTAACATTTCGATAAGTATTTGACTTCCGGCAATCGATGGGTTTTCATCATTGCCGGAAGTCTTTTTTAAGTCCGGATAAATTTTGTACATTTGCATCATTGGTATGTTTCATCACAGTGGGTACTTATGATAAAACAAATATGGTTTTCTTTAGCGATAAGTATTCTTATATCCTATGGTTGTCCTTATCCGGTTATAGGGCAGACTCCTACGCATATTATTAACTTTAATCACAAAGATTACAATGGGGGGATTCAAAACTGGGGTACTGCCATTACATCCAACCAAATTCTTTATACCGGAAACAACAATGGACTGTTAAGATATAATGGCAATGACTGGAGTCTATTGGAACTCAAGGAACGTTCAACAGTAAGGGCCGTACATTGCGTCGGCGATAGAATTTATGCTGCCGGAAACAACAACATAGGCTATTGGGAACAGAACCGGAATGGTGAAATGATCTATACCTCTCTCTTGCCTTTGGTGAATCAACTGGGTATGTTTGGAGAAACTTTTTGGAGTATAGCCTCCCAAGGGAAAGATGTTTATTTCCAGACATTCGGAAACATCATCCGTTACGATAGCCAACAGATGGATTACTTAGTCAAGCAAGATTTTTATTCACTGCTCTTTCAAACAGGAGATAAATTGTTCATTCAGAAATTCGGTGGAGCCCTTCTACAAATTGAAAATCAAGAACTGAAAAGCTTTTGTGATGTCCCACTTTTTCAGAAAGAGGAAGTGAAATTCGTGTTCCGGCTAACACAGGACAAGTATCTGGTCGGACTAACCAACGGAGAAATTTACACATTGGAAAATAACTTGGTAAGCCTCTACACTCAATTGAGGAATGAGGATAACATACCTGTAAGGATTGACTGCGGCAGTATCTGGAAAGATGGAATGTTAGCTGTCGGAACTATTGGAGATGGCCTGTTCTTAATCCGGTTGAAAGATCAAAAACAGACACATATTCATTCATCACAATTACAAGACCTCAATGTCCATAGCATTTGTTTCACGGATGAAAATTTTCTGTGGCTTGCGTTGGACAATGGTATTTCGTCCGTTGTCATAAACCCGGAAATGTATTTATGGAAATCAAATTCGGAAATAGGAACTTTTTTTGACGCAGCATCATTTAATGGGAAAACCTACATTGCTTCCAATCAGGGAATGTACCTGTATGAAGGAAATGGGAAGAAAATACAAACTCTCTTTTTCCCCTTGCATTTCTGCAATTTGAAGAATGAATTATTGTGCGGAACGACTACCGAACTGTATAAAATGACCCCTCAGCAACCTTATTTCCAGAAACTGTGTAATATCAACGGGGTTAGCCAGTTTGAATATATTGCAGACCGGGGCAATGAATTTATCTTTTTACTAGGTTATTCCGGGATCTCTTTGCTTCATTATAAGGATAACACATGGAAATATTTGTCTTCGCTCATAGGTACTGAATCATATACGAATATTATACCCGAAAACCTCTATACGATATGGGCTGTCCATACAGAAAGAGGAATCTTCCGTTTACGTATTAATGAAGAGATGAACCAGGTAGTTGGTTTCGACAACTTCTCCGATATTGATGGATATTCGAATTATAGTAATATCTTCATGATCAAGATAGAAGAGAAGGTACTATTTGCAACTCCTAAAGGGATGTACCTTTTTGATATTGTAGAAAAGAAATTTAAAAGGCAGGATTTATTGAGTAAGCAGATTCAGTATATTGACAAACTGCAATCTGTTAAAATGGCCTATGGGAATAACATCTGGGTGGCAGCCAACGACGAATTATTCCTGTATCGTATCGCTGATTTGTCTGCAGAGTTAGTCACACACTTGCCTTTTGTACATAATGAGTTCACTCTTTATGATAGCCATCTTAATCTTAAATCCGTGAACGATTCCATTGTCTTTGTCTCCACTTTCGAAGGGACTGTGGTTGTCAACAGCAACTGGGTCAACCAAAGCCGATCCCAATCACATGACTTACGGCTCGAACAAGTCAACTATACAGACAAAAACAATACTTTTTATGCAGATTACCGTCCTGTAATAGAATTACCCAATACAGCCACCAATATCAATGTGAAAGTAAACACCGGGTTGCAAGCTTATCCTACCTCGGTTTCCTATCGACTGCCCGGAATATCCGGAGAATGGAGCCCATGGCAAACTTCTGGTACCATTCACTTTACCAACCTGCCTTCAGGCACATACCATCTCGAAGTGCAGGACTATAGCAGAAATCTGCTAACCATCCATATCTCGGTTATGCCACCCTTGTATAAACGCACATGGATGATCTGCTTGTATATCTTGATATTAATACTAATTACTATCGGGTTGGTAACACTTATCAGTAAACGAAAACGGAAGATACTTCTCCGACAATACGAAGAAGAACAAAGAAAGCATACCGAAGAATTGCAAAAACAAGCATACGAACAATTGCAGGAAAAAGTCAGGAATCAGGAAAGTGAACTTAAAACCCGGATGCGCTTCCTGTCTCAAAAACAGGAATTATTGGATGACATTTCAAAAGAACTTGAAACACAAAAGAAAGAATTAGGTGCCCGGTATCCCAATAAACTATACCATAACCTGATGAAAATCATCCAGGAGGGTACAACAGAAAAAGATAAATTCTTGTCTTTTGAAAATTATTTTGTCGAAGTACATTATGAGTTTATGCTGCGTATGCAGAAAGCACACCCCATTCTGTCAGCTTCCGAATTGAAATTCTGTTGTTTAATAAGAGCCAACCTGTCAACCAAAGAAATCTCCGTAATTATGGGAATTGCCATTCGATCAGTCGAGCTAAAAAAATATAGACTCAAACAGAGACTTGATTTGGACGCCAATAGCAGCTTAACTACTTATATACTTTCAATTTGATAAGTATGTGTGAGTAGATAAATTTATGATTATCAGCGCAAGCAGTCGAACCGATATACCCGCCTTTTATGCCGAATGGTTTTTCAATCTGCTGAGGGTTATGTGCTAATAGCATCCTCGATTCCGAATGTCATAAAACAAAACTCTCCCGGTGTTGAAAATATTCCGGAATCTAACGCAACGATTCATCGGTTTTCGCATCTACTTAAAAACACAATACAAAACGTTGGTGCCATGAAAATATTAATAATATTAAACCCGTTTATTTTTTTGTTGATTGTCAGCGCTTGCGGCAAAAGCGACTCTGAAGGTCTTGAAGAATTATATTACTTCGATCAATCATACGACGAGAAATACAAAGATCATGGCGAGAATCCGTTTGTAAATGTGGATGAGCAA
>JAVBPN010000035.1:0-3645 GCA_031549585.1 Bacteroidales bacterium | reverse complement strand
AACATCAAAAGAATATATTAAAACATCGATTATTTATCTGAACATACTTAGCGTTTATTCCATCTTTAGTTGATCATTAAAATAAATTTTGCATTTGATTTATATAAAATGTAAAAACTTTTAAAAATCGATTATTAGATTTTTCCGTTTGCAAATAAAATAAAAAAAAATCGAAAAAATACAATAGTAACTAAATGGTAACTAAAATCTTTCTATGCCCACATACACCTGCTTTTCAGTATGCAAGATTTATTCATTGAATAACAAGCATGAGCAAAATATTTAAAAAACTTGAAGTTTGAATTTGACAAGTTTACAAATTATTCTCCCTGCGTTCAACAGAACATACGGCATAATTGAGTGGCATTACAATACACTCGGAACATATCAAGATTTACCTTCGTTCAGCTGTAGTTCTCGACTTTTTGCACATTTGCTTTAATAATAAAGGTCACAGTTTCGCCTTATTTATTCCATAAATCAGGAACTGGATCGTGACCGCGAGCTTTGACGGGCTCTTGTTTTACTGCCTCCATTTCTCCTGCATGTATTTTATAAAGTACTTTGGATGTTTCCATCATTGCTTCTACCAGATATTTATATGGACGGTCAGTAACATCAACCAATCCACAATTGTAATTTTCGCCGTCAAAGCGACCTGTTAAATCCTGGTCGCACCATTGGAAATAACCGGTGCCGATCAATCCGGGATGGGCATATGCGTTTTCAGTGTAGTAACGGTAAGCAACGCCACGTTCTTGTTGCGAATTAACTTGCCAGAGCGATTGCGCCATACCCCTGTCTACCGTTCCGAAATGGTATTCACCGATAATCATAGGCAAGTCTGTTAAGGATAATGCTCTATCCATCATTTCGTGGCTTGGATATAAGGCATAGCAATTAAAACTGAGCACATCAAAAGCTTTTTTACAAATTTCCAGAATACGGGTATCCAATTCGGAAATATTTCCAAATCGTATTCCCAAATTCAGGTGGTTGGGATCATATTTTTTCATGGTTCGGTTGACCATGGTCAGGAATTTTTCGAATGTCTGGTATACAAACTCTTTACGACGTTCGGGTGTGTCGCCGGTTGCAAGGAATTTAACCAACTCTGTTTTAATCGGCCGGTCGGGGCCTTCCAAAATCATACCACAAAGACGTTCTTCATGTCTAAGCAATCCCGGTTCGTTTCCGATAAAATATCCCAAAAGCCAAGGATTGTTTTTGTAACCCGATACCAGGTTTTTGATTGATTCATCTATTTTTGCGGCGAAGTCCGAGCCGTAGATATCCGACAATCCCATTAAATCGCTTTCTATACCAATGCCTCTGAGTTGTTGCGTAAAGGCTTTTTTATTCATAGCCATTAAATCTCCGCTCGACCAATTGGCAATTGTATTCAATCCCCATTTATCCATGCGTTTAATCACCAAATCCATCGATTTTTGCTTATAATCTTCTCCATATCTGCGGTAAAGGTTCCACAACCCAAATGAAGAAGAGTTGCTGTTATCTCTCGTTGGCCGCATTTTATTCATTGAGTCGGCAGATGGTAACTCCTTAAACATATTCCTACGTTCATTGACCCACTTGACATCGCCACCTCCACCCGGTGTGATGCAATCAGCTCCTACTGAGAGAAAAAGACAACCTTCGGGATCAACAAACCACCATCGGCCATTGATCTTTTCAGTCCTGAAAAATCCGGTGCTTTTGACTTTTGCTTGACGGTATCCGCCATATTGCGAATAATTGTAGGCTTCGGTTGACACAACCTCTTGTTCTTCTGTTGTCCATTCCTGTTTTAACTGTTCCAAAGATTTGATTTTTCCATCAAAGTCGCCTAAATTCCATTGTCCAAATTCATCAACTGCGGGCGTTGTTTCAAGATATTGATCACCGGGATCATCTGCAAAAAGCGCAATGGAACGAATTTCAATTTCCGGATTGCCAATAGGAACACGCATACGGATACCGATTGAGTCAACTCCGCGAAGCGATCCTCTTTTGCCACCAAGATTTACCCATCCGGTATAACGCGGTTGATTGTATGTCGCTGCTAAATCAACTGCAGCACCCGGTAGTTCACGGTAAAATTTGAGTGGGATGGCCATCTTGTTCCAACCATTGGCGGTGTAATTCATAATACGCAATTCGTTATATCCCCATTCTGTATTAAATCCCACGTAAAAACGTTGTGGCGTAGTGATTCTATATTCCAAAACTACAAAATTGTACTCGTCCCAATTTGCAGGAAGTCCCGGTGAAATATCTTTGATAGCGAATTTTTTTCCCGATACTTCTTTGGTGTTGTCAAATTGAATTTTAAATGTTTTTGGTTTCGGCGGTGTACATTGTACCACTAGTACGGCTATAAGAACCGTAAATAAGGTCGTTTTTAATGCGTTTTTCATTGTTCTTTCAGTTTAATGTTGTTTGGTTTGTGTAAATAAATCAGGTAAAATAGTTAATGAATAGCGTTGTATTACCTGCTTTAATTTATGAGCAAAGATAATGTTATTGTAGTGCTGATCAAGAGTTTTAATGATAAATTTTATGATTATCGGAAATATTACCCAAGGTTTTAGTTTCCATGATTATTTCGTTCCTACGGAACTTCATAAGCATGTGTGGTGTGATGTTTTACCGATAGGGTGTCCCTAACGGGACATGGCCGTGTGCCGTCAGGCACAAAATACTGGTAGGAAATAAGACCATGTGGTATATAAGTCCCTTCGGGACGACAGATTTTACATGACATGATTTTTTTGGCATAGTATCGGATAATCATTTAAATTTTATGCCTTTCCTTTCAGAAAAGGGACAAATAGAAATGTACCATGCCTTGTTACATCGGTTTCGGTGTCTGATTTTTTGATGATTAACAGCATTTCTTGGTTCGCACCTTCGCCAACCGGTATCACCATCCTTCCGCCAATTTTCAATTGTTTGACCAATGCTTCCGGTATATTAGAAGCTCCTGCTGTGACCAATATTTTATCAAAAGGGGCGTATGCCGGTAATCCGGCGTATCCATCGCCATAGAAAAAATGTATTTTATAGCCTAATTCACCCAATAGTCGTTGTGATTTAACGAATAGTTCACGCTGGCGTTCAATTGTATATACCGTTACGCCTAATTCACATAGTACGGCAGCCTGATAACCAGATCCTGTACCTATTTCCAGAATCTTTTCATGCGGTTTTACTTCCAATAACTGCGTTTGAAATGCGACTGTATAAGGTTGTGAAATGGTTTGCCCTGCGCCAATCGGGAAAGCGGAATCTTTATAAGAAAAATTAATGAATCCGCTGTCCATAAATGCATGGCGGGGAACCCGGCCGATAGCGCTAAGTACAGCCTCATCCGTGATGCCTTTTTTTTGGATTTCGTCTACAAGTATTTTTCGTAAACCTTTATGTCTGTATGTCTCTTCTATGGCCATGTGATTAATTCAAACTGTAAAGTTCAGAATTAAATTTTTGATTCCATAACTTTTCCATTGATCGTTCGATTGGTATTTGGAGTCGTTATGTCGGATATTTTGTTTATAATTTGTGCAATAGCACTATCTCCGGTGACATTACATGCCGTTCCAAAACTGTCAATCGCGATATATAACGTGATCATCAATCCAAAAG
>JAVBPN010000077.1:0-5979 GCA_031549585.1 Bacteroidales bacterium | reverse complement strand
TTATTCAAAATATTCTTTCATCCTATCAAAAAATCCTTTGTCTTTATTGGATGGATTTGGTGTGAAATTTTTCGATTTTTGAAGTGTTTCAAGTGTTTCTTTTTCTTCTTTGGAAACATGTTTCGGTGTCCACACGTTGATATTGGCGATCAAGTCTCCGCGTCGGTAACCTTGTACATCCGGCAGTCCTTTCCCTTTCAATCGAAGCAGTTTGCCTGATTGTGTTCCCGGTTCAATCTTGCAGCGTGCTTTGCCATCAAGTGTGGGTACTTCAATGGTTGTGCCGAGTACAGCGTCGCTAAAGCTGATGTAATGTGTGTAGTGGAGGTTGTTATGATCTCTTTGGAAATATTCATGTGGGATTTCTTCGATCAACACCAACAAATCTCCGTTTACGCCGCCATGTTCGGGAGCATTACCTTTGCCCGAAACTGTTAGCTGCATGCCTTCTGCAACGCCTGCCGGAATTTTTATGGAAATAACTTCTTCTCCTTTAGTAACACCATGTCCGCTGCACGTTTTACATTTTTCGGTAATAACTTTTCCTTCTCCATGACAGGTAGGACATGTGGAAGCGGTTTGCATTTGTCCGATGATAGTTTGTGTTACGCGTGTAACACGTCCGCTGCCGTGGCAGGTTTCGCAGGTTTTTGTGGCATTGCTGTTGGCTGCGCCTGAACCACCACAAGTCTTGCAGCTTACTTGTTTGTTGACTTTTATTTTTTTCTCAACACCTGTATTGATTTCTTCAAGGGTTAACTTTACCTTTACTCTAAGATTGGAACCGTAGTTAACCGGTCGTCTTCCGCCGCTGCTAAAACCTCCTGAAAAGCCGCCAAAACCACCACCAAAAGCATTTCCAAAAATATCACCGAAATGAGAAAAAATATCTTCCATGCTCATTCCGCCACCATTGAACCCTCCATAACCTCCGCCATTGCCACTCATTCCGGCATGACCGAATTGATCATAACGCGCTTTTTTATCGGGATTGGATAAAACTTCATATGCTTCGGCTGCTTCTTTGAATTTTTCTTCCGCAGCTGCATCGCCGGGGTTTCTATCAGGATGGTATTGCAAAGCAAGTTTGCGGTATGCCTTCTTCATCTCTTCGGGCGTCGCATTCTTTTCAACACCAAGTACTTCGTAATAATCTCTTTTGCTCATAAAATTCTTGTCTTTTCAACAGCATAGGTTCGTTATAAGGTTTATAAAGTTAAAAAGTTGGAAGAATATTGTTTATTTTTCATTCTTAACTCTCCGTTCTTTATTTTCAGTTGGTTTAAATTGCAACTACCACCTTTGCAAATCTTACCACCTTCTCGTGAATATAATAACCTTTTTCTACCACATCAAGCACTTTCCCTTTCAACTCCTCATTTGGAGCTGGCATTTGTGCAATGGCTTCATGAAGATCGGCGTTGAAATCAGCACCCATAGCTTCCATTTCTTTCAGCCCTTGCTTGTCCAGGATATTTTTTAATTTATTGACTATTAATTCCACTCCTTCTTTGTCGGAATTGCTGGCAGAACACGCCATTGACGAGATACAACGTTCCATGTCGTCCAATACCGGTAACAGTGATTTGACAACATTTTCAGAAGCATGTGTAATCAATTCCATACGTTCTTTGACAGTTCTTTTGCGATAATTGTCAAATTCCGAACAAAGACGCAAATAACGGTCGTTCAATTCTGTTAATTGCGCTTCTTTTGCAGCAAGCGGATCTTCTGTCGGTTGTTCGATTTCTAATTCTTGCTTTTCAATGTTTTCCGATCCGATCTCTTGTTCTTCGTTATTAATAGGTGTTTCTTGATTTTCCATTTCTAAAAGGTTTTACAAGACATGTAACAAAATACATGCCAAACAAAAAAATACGACATTTTGACAGAAAATTTACAAGGTTCTCAATTTGGATTGCACGTATTTGCCGATTTCATTAGCATTAATACGTTCTTGCTGCATGCTGTCGCGTTCGCGGATAGTAACAGTATTATCTTCTAAGGTTTGGGTATCAATGGTTACACAGAATGGGGTGCCGATAGCATCTTGACGACGGTAGCGACGGCCAATAGCGTCTTTCTCGTCATATTGACACATGTAATCAACTTTCAATGTATTCATGATTTCCCTTGCTTTTTCAGGCATGCCATCTTTTTTTACCAGTGGGAGTATCGCGATTTTATAAGGCGCAAGGATAGGAGGGAATTTCATTACAACACGCTCTGATCCGTCTTCTAACTTCTCTTCTGTAAAAGCATGGCTCAACATAGCGAGACATGTGCGGTCGAGACCGATAGATGTTTCCACTACATAAGGAACATAGCTTTCATTTAACTCAGGATCGAAGTATTGCAACTTCTTGCCCGAAAATTCCTGATGTTTTGATAAATCAAAATCCGTACGCGAGTGGATACCTTCCAATTCTTTGAATCCAAACATAAATTCAAATTCAATATCTGTAGCAGCATTCGCATAATGTGCTAATTTTTCGTGATCATGAAACCGATATTTTCCTGCAGGAATACCCAATGAAAGATGCCATTTCATGCGTTCTTGCTTCCAGTAGTCAAACCATTTCAATTCTTCTCCCGGACGAACAAAAAATTGCATTTCCATCTGTTCAAATTCACGCATGCGGAAAATAAACTGACGCGCTACAATCTCGTTGCGAAAAGCTTTTCCGGTTTGTGCAATACCGAAAGGAATTTTCATCCGGCCGGTTTTTTGTACATTTAAAAAGTTTACAAAAATACCTTGAGCTGTTTCCGGACGAAGGTAAACGGTGTTGGCTTCATCGCTCAAAGAGCCCATTTGCGTGGAAAACATCAAGTTGAACTGGCGTATATCCGTCCAGTTTCTTGTGCCCGAAATAGGACAAGCAATTTCTAATTCTTCAATCAATTGTTTTAAATCGGCAAGATCATTATCTGTAAGATCTTTGGCCATTCTTTTAGTAATACTCTCAATCTTTTGCTGATATTCCAATACTCTCGGATTGGTAGAAATAAATTGATTTTTATCAAAAGATTCTCCAAAACGTTTGGCGGCTTTTTCGACTTCTTTGTTGATTTTATCTTCAATCTTTGCACAGTAATCTTCAATCAACACATCGGCTCTGTAGCGTTTTTTGGAATCTTTGTTGTCAATCATCGGATCGTTGAATGCATCAACGTGTCCGGAAGCTTTCCAAACAGTGGGATGCATGAATATCGCACTATCAATGCCTACAATATTTTCATGCATTTGTACCATTGATTTCCACCAGTATTGACGGATATTATTTTTCAATTCAACGCCATATTGTGCATAATCGTAAACGGCAGCCATTCCATCATAAATCTCGCTTGAAGGAAAGATGAATCCATATTCTTTTGCGTGGGAAATAAGCTTCTTAAATTGTTCTTCGTGATTGGCCATTTTTATTATATTCTTTAATTATTTTAAATATTGATCAAGCCCTTTTGTTGCAAATAATTTTTTGCTGTTGATAGCATCTTCGAGCAGGTTGTCGTTTTTCTTTAATTCATCGGTAGAATGCGTATTCTCTTTATGCCACAAGTGAAATGCGGCGGCACTTAACTTGATGTTCTTGCGGTGGATATCGTTGTTGAGCATACGCACTACAAACTCGCTGTCTTCACGTCCCCAGCCAACAAATGACTCATCAAATCCGTTTACTTTTATCAAGTCACTTTTCCAAAACGACATATTGCATCCTCTAACTCCTTGGTGATCTTTTTTTCCATAATTTTTTGAAATAATTTTTGATAAAAAATTGAAATTCAATGAATTTACTCTATTTGTGATCCCCTTTGAAAAAAAATGAAATTTAGGATTTAAAAATTTGATATGGGTCAAGGTCGATTTTTCTCCTACTAAAACTCTAGAGCCTTGTATAAACTGGCTGTGTTGCGCATGATGAATGTGGTCGAGCACAAAATTTTTGCTTAAAACCATATCACCGTCTACCATTATTAAGTAGTTGTAGTTACTTTGTGCAATAGCTTTATTTCTGATTCTCGACAATTGAAAGCCATCATCTTCCTGCCAGCAATGAATTAGAGGAACAGGGAATAATTTTTGATATTTTGTTATCAGTTCTTTTGTTTCATAAGTAGAACCATCATCAGCAATAATCACTTCTTGTGGCATATATGATTGGCGTAGCACACTTAGCAACACTAATTCCAGTGCATCAGGGCGATTATATGTGGTAATAATTAAGCTTGCTTTTTTTTGCTGTTCTTCCATTTCTTTTAACTTAGCATATTTAGCATGCGTTGAGTTGGCTGCAATACGGCAAATGGTTAATCCTCGCCAGCCGTCGCGCCACCCCTGACGAATCAAAAAGTCTTTAAAAAAACAAAAAGGACCGGCAAATGTTAATTTGAACCATGTTGCTTTTTTGCCTTTTTCAAAATAACCTTTGGCAATCAATGTTGTATATTTATTCGCTCGTTCTAAATGATCGTGAATATCTTTATAAGAATAATGCAATATGTTTCCTTGGAGAGGTGCTGTTTTTTCTTTGGTGTTGTGAAGTTTATAAATGTCGTGGGGATTTATACCGCCCCACGCACCTTTTCTTTTGTCGAATAATCGTAGTTTTGTATCGGGATACCAGCCACAATGTTTAATCCATTTCCCGCAGTAATTAGTTAGCCGGTTCATAGAATAACCATTAGCACTCCAGGTGCTTTTTGCTTTAAAAATAGATTGTTGGAGTGTTTTGTCTAAAACCTCATCGGCATCAAGCGATAATACATAAGGATATGAAGATTGTGTTAATGCCCAATTTTTTTGCTCAATATGCCCTTCAAAAGCATGTTGGATAAATTTTGCACCATAACGATTACAAATCTCCTCAGTTTTATCTGTCGAAAAAGAATCAACAACAACAATTTCGTCCACTATACCTTGTAGTGAATCCAAACATCTTGCAATGTTCCGTTCTTCATTGAAAGTGATGATTACAGCAGAAATCTTATTCAAAATATATCGTTTTTATATTATTTGTTAATTAATACGCTTTCGCAAAAATCACCCGCTGAGTAGACGGTTTACCCGAATAAATACACTTGCCTTCTTCAAGCGTGTTATTTACAGGGATGGCGCGAATTGTTGCTTTGGTTTCTTCTTTTATTTTTTGTTCAGTTTCAGGAGTCCCGTCCCAATGTGCCAATAAAAATCCGCCTTTTTCCAATTCAATTTTGAATGCTTCCCAAGAGTCAACTTTTCTTGTTTTTTCTTCACGGAATTTTCTTGCTTTTTCAAATAAGCTATGTTGAATTTCTTCTAAAAGACTTGGTATTAATGTTTCAAGGTCATTGATGCCAACCACTTCTTTTGTCAACGTGTCGCGGCGTGCAAGTTCTGCAGTGCCCTGTTCCATATCACGCGGACCAATAGCTACACGTACAGGAACACCTTTAAACTCATATTCGTTGAATTTCCATCCTGGTTTTTGATTATCTCTGTCGTCATATTTTACAGAAATACCAAGGCTTTGCAATTTCTTTTGGATAGGTTTGATCTTTTCCGAAATAGCATCAAGTTCTTCTTGTTTTTTATAAATAGGAATGAAAACTACCTGAATTGGAGCTAATTTTGGAGGCAATACCAATCCGTTATCGTCAGAATGTGTCATAATCAAAGCCCCCATCAGGCGGGTGGAAACTCCCCAGGATGTGGCCCAAACGTATTCTTGTTTGTTGTCTTTATTTAAGAATTTAACATCAAATGCTTTCGCAAAATTCTGTCCCAGAAAGTGGGAGGTGCCGGCTTGCAGTGCTTTCCCATCCTGCATCAATGCTTCTATACAGTAAGTGTCGATGGCACCTGCAAAACGTTCATTGGCGCTTTTGGTTCCTTTGATAACCGGAACAGCCATGAAATTTTCGGCAAAATCGGCATAAACTTCCAGCATTTGCTTGGCTTCGGCAACAGCCTCTTCTTCAGATGCGTGAGCCGTATGT
>JAVBPN010000254.1:0-6342 GCA_031549585.1 Bacteroidales bacterium | reverse complement strand
TACAACTTGCGTGGAAAAATATTTGGCGCAATAAGGTGCGCAGTTCCATTGTTATTGGAGCGATTGCTTTGGGCTTGTTTGCGGGCACATTTATGACGTCGTTCATATCGGGCTGGATGCAGCATCAGGTGGATTTGGATATCAATAATCAGATTTCACACATACAAATTCATCAGGAAATTTTTTTGGATAATTATGATATCAACGATTATTTTTTGCGTTCGGATGTTGAACCTGTTTTGAAATCCAATGATTCAATAGAGCACGTAACGTACCGGGTGAAACTCGTTGGAATGCTTGCTTCCGCGGCAAATGCTGCAGGATTGAATATTAACGCTGTTGATGTTCCCGAAGAAATACTGGTGTCGAATTTATATGAAAATATTCCTGATACCAGCGGCAATTTTTTGCAGGATGGCAAGCCGATGCGTATTGTAATCAGTAAGCGTACGGCAGAAAAGTTGAAAGTAAAACTGAATTCAAAAGTTGTACTGAGTTTTCAGGATACGAGCGGAACCTCCGTCAGTCTTGCGTTTCGTGTTGGCGGATTATTCAAAACAACCAACAGTGTATTTGATGAAGGAAATGTTTTTGTGAAAAAATCTGATATTTTTGAACTTACCGGATTGCCTATAGATGCAGTGCATGAAGCGGCTATCATGTTGAATAAGCCGGAAGCTTGTGAACAGATAAGAGATGAATTGCGTGCAGCATTACCGGGTATGAAAGTGCAGGATTGGAAAGATATGAGTCCGATGCTGAAGCTTTCTGCCGAATGGCAAGGATTTATGAGTACGTTCATTTTGGGAATATTCCTGTTTGCATTGGCATTCGGCATCATCAATACGATGCTGATGGCAGTGTTGGAACGCACCAAAGAAATTGGCATGCTGATGGCAATAGGGATGAGCAAGCGGAAAATTTTCCGGATGATCATGATGGAATCTATTTTATTAACAGCAGTAGGTAGTATTATTGGTGTGATAATTGCCCTGATAATTATTGTATTTACGGCGAAAAATGGTATTGACTTGTATTTTCTGATGGGCGAAAATTTTGAAGATTTTGGTTTTGGGTCAATAATATATCCGGCTTTGTCGGGATGGATGTTTGTACAGATAGCTGTGTTGGTGGTCATTTGTGGCATTGTATCGGCGATTTATCCTGCCAGAAAAGCGTTAAATTTAAATCCGTTGGATGCGATTGCGAATTAAATTTTAACCACAAAGAACACTAAGGATATTCACAAAGGAACACTAAGAAATATGAATAAGGAAAACATTTTTAAGAAGATATTAGATTGTTCGTTTAAAGTACACACAGAATTGGGTCCCGGATTATTGGAAAGTACTTATGAAGAATGTTTATATTATGAATTGAAACAAACCGGCTTGAAAGTTGAAAAACAAAAAGCATTACCTGTTGTGTATAAAGAAGTAAAACTGGAAGCAGGATATCGGATTGATTTATTGGTAGAAGATTGTATTGTTGTGGAATTAAAATCTGTAGATTGTTTTTCAGAAGTGCATCTTGCTCAAATTTTAACTTATTTGAAATTATCGCAATGCAAATTAGGGTTGTTAGTGAATTTTAATGTTAAACATTTAAAAGATGGAATAAAGAGAGTAATATTATAACCTTTGTGATACTTTGTGTTGTACTTTGTGTGCCTTTGTGGTTTTATTTAACCACAAAGAACACGAAGGATATCACAAAGTAACACAAAGGAAAAATAAAGAATTTATGAAGATTATTGAAACAAAAGATTTATCAAAGATCTACACCGATCAAGCCATTGCCGTGCGTGCGGTGGATGGTGTGAATATCAGTTTTTCGCAAGGCGAATTTACTGCTATTGTCGGACCATCCGGCTCAGGAAAAACCACGTTGCTCAATATGATTGGCGGTTTGGATAAACCGACTTCAGGTTCGATAATGATTGATGGAAAAGATATTGTAAATATGAAATCCAAGGAAATAGTGGATTTTCGTTTGCATAATATCGGCTTTGTGTTCCAGTCATACAACCTTATTCCTGTATTGACGGCGAAGGAAAATGTGTCGTTTGTGATGGATTTGCAAGGCCGTTCGAAAGAAGAGATAAATAAACGTACGATGGAATTGCTTTCAGAAGTGGGGCTTTCGGATAGAGTAAATGCCCGTCCGGCAAAGCTTTCCGGCGGACAGCAACAACGTGTAGCCGTAGCAAGAGCATTGGCATCTAAGCCTAAATTTATTTTGGCAGATGAACCGACAGCAAATCTCGATGGAAAATCGGCCGAGAATCTGTTGGATATTATGGAAAAGATGAACGAGCAGGAACATATTACGTTTATTTTTTCCACGCATGATCCACGCATCATGGCGAAAGCCAAGCGTATTATAACGTTGGAAGATGGTAAAGTAGTAAAAGACGAAATAAAATAACCTCAGCGTTTCTCAGGGTAACCTCAGCGGAACTCAGCGTAAGAAAAATTACGCTGAGAGCACTGAGACGGCGCTGAGAAATGCTGAGAAAGAGGATGAAATTTTTTTCTTTCATATTATTCTGTTGTATTTCTCTTTCTCTTATAGCACAAGAGGAAGAGAAAAAATTCGAGTTTTCGGGTTATGTTACCGATATGCCTTCTGTTATCACACAAAGCGCTGTCAGCGAGGTGTGGTGGGAAAATCTGGTACATAATCGTTTAAATTTTGCTTATAATTTTAATGAAAATTGGCGGGTGGATGTTGGCATGCGCAATCGTTTGATGATAGGTAATCTTATTGAAACACCCGGATATGCCGAAAGTATTGATTTTGACAGAGGCTGGGCGGATATGTCGTGGAATATTATTGCGGAAGATAAGGTTATTTTTAACACGTCATTTGACAGGGCTTTTGTTACGTTCAATAAAAATAAATGGAATGCAAAACTCGGTCGACAGCGCATCAATTGGGGACAAACGCTGGTGTGGAATCCCAACGATATTTTCAATACCTATTCTTATTTTGATTTTGATTATGTGGAACGTGCCGGTTGCGATGCATTCCGTGGAACATATTATTACAATGAAACAGCTTATTCGGAATTGGCTGTTTCGGTGGATTATAATGATAAATTAACGGCTGCTTTTCTGCATCATTGGAACAAAAATAATTTTGATTACCAGATAATCGGAGGGATGATGAGCCAGTCGGATGTGTTGATTGGAGGCGCTGTTACCACCGATTTCAAAGGATTGAATTTACGCACGGAAGGAACCTATTTTCATCCGGTCGATAATTTTTCCGATACTTCCGGCGTCTTTGCTATTTCTTTTGGAACGGATTATATTTTTGAAAATTCATTGATGCTGCAAGGTGAAGTATTATACAACAATGTTGGTAATATCTTTTCATCCATCGGCATTTTGGGATTGTATGCCGCACCGCTTTCTGCGAAATACTTATCCATTTGTGATTGGACGATTTTTGCACAGGCTTCTTATCCTATTACTCCACGTCTGAATGCTTCCGTTTCGGGAATGATTTTTACAGAGGTTGACATGTATTATGCTGGGTTAAGTTTGGATTATTCGTTGGCCGAAAATATCGATTTATCGCTATATACGCAGTATTTTATATCTTCTTCAACATTGCTGGGCGATAACAATGTGTTTATGGGATTTTTGCGGTTGAAGTGGGCGTTTTGAGATTTTAACCACAAAGGTATTCACAAACTCCAACGTTTCTTTTTTATTCTCAATATATCCCATGTGTCCGCAAGGAACGATAAGCACTTCGCAGTGTTGTGGAATAATTGCTTGTGCCGGGACTTTATAAAAGAGATTTGGCATAAATATTAAACATTGATATACAGCTATATATTATTGAGTTTGTTTTTCATTTTTTAATTTCAAGTATTTTGATTAACTTTGCAGGATAATAAATAATGAAATTATGTTGTTACGTACAGAACAAATAGTTAAAAAATATCGTCAGCGTACTGTTGTTGATGAGGTTTCGGTAGAGGTGAAACAAGGGGAAATTGTGGGGCTGCTGGGGCCGAACGGAGCCGGAAAAACAACCACTTTTTATACCATGGTGGGTTTGATAAAGCCATATTCAGGGAAAGTATTGTTGGACGATAAAGACATTACGAAATTGCCGATGTATAAACGTGCTCAATTAGGTATCAGTTATTTGGCGCAAGAAGCTTCTGTGTTCAGAACATTAAGTGTAGAAGATAATATTTTGGCGGTTTTGGAATTGACAAAACTCACAAAACAAGAACAACACGAAAAATTGGAAGAATTAATTGCTGATTTTGGACTTAAACATGTTCGAAAAAGTAAAGGAAATCAGCTATCCGGGGGTGAACGCAGAAGAACCGAGATTGCACGCGCATTGGCTGTTGATCCTAAATTTATTTTATTGGATGAGCCTTTTGCAGGTGTTGATCCTATTGCTGTTGAAGATATTCAAAAGATTGTTGCCCATTTGAAAGATAGAAATATCGGTGTGCTTATTACCGATCATAATGTTCATGAAACATTAGCTATTACCGATAGAGCTTATATTCTTTATGAAGGAAAGATATTGGTGTCGGGTTCTGCCGAAGAACTTGCGGGCAATGAAACTGTAAGAAATATTTATCTTGGGCATAGTTTCGAGTTGAGAAATTAAATTTTCTTTTAATAATTTTTGAAAAGTACGGATTTTTTTATCCGTACTTTTTTTTATTTTCCTAAATTTTACAATCATAAGCAAAATTAAGAAATGTTAATTATTTTTTCTTAAAAAAGCAGTGTTTTTTTACAATTGATAATACATTTATTGTCAGAACAAAACAAGGGTTTTGTTAAAAAATCGAAAAAAATCAAAAAATAATGTTAAGAAATAAAAATTGAATGATTTTAAACTATATTTTTGTAACGAATAAAAATTAAAAATATAGAAATTATGAAAAACATTCGATGGTTGTTTTTGATGTTATTTTTCTTCTTCCGCTTTATAGTACAAGCAGATGAAGGATATCAAATACATATTACCTATCATTTATCTCAGGGGTTTAATTATCAAATATTTTTGAAAGGGGTAAATTATTCAACACAGACTCCGGGCTATATTTGTGCAACAGGACGGAAGTCTGTAACAGGAGCAACATTGCGACAAACAGAAACTATAAATACGGCACTTATGCCGATAAATTTGGCGGTAGTAATTGCCGGAAATGCTAATGATTATAATGATTTGATCAATACTTTTCATCCTATTGATGATCTAAATTCCGGCAACGCAAATATACCTCCTGTCTTGAATATTTATAATGCCAATACGCCTTTTATGAAAGCAATAGGGATGAAGTTTTTATTTTACAGGGATTATTTTAAGGAGCCATTGCGGATAGGAGATAATGATAATTATATAGAAATTGTTGTTTGTTATAAGGAGGCGATAGAAATAAATCCATTAGCAGATAGAGAATATTTATTAACCGACGAAGCATCGCTTTGTCGCGGAGAAAGCTTCGAATATTCTTTCAATTTATGGGAATATGCAATAAATACAACAACTCATTTTAATTATTGGGGCAAGGGGGCTTGTGTTGAATTGCATTTTAAAGATATTCCGGAATTACGGACGGGCGATAAATTATATTTTCGACATGTTGCTTGTCCTTTCTCCCCTCCGAATATTCCTTTTGAAATACAAATTCTTTCCGATCTTCCTAAGCCATCAGGGAATTTGAATCAAGTAACACCATGTGCAAGAAAGCCTTTGAAAGCAATAAAGATAAAATTTGATCGCAAACCGGATGCCACATTGTTAGAAGAAATCAATTGCATTTCAGTGTGGGGTGCTGCTTATCAAGGAAAGGGAGGAGTTCAGATAATGCCGATTTATCAGCAAAGAGGAAAAGTAGAAATATCGGATAGTTTGGAATATATTTTGAAATTACCGGAAGATAAATATTTAGAACCTGGCAATTATAAACTTACCGTAGAAGGTGTTTCGGGGATAAATAGAACAGCAGGAATAAATCGGATATATTCATTTAAAGTAGTTGAAGCATCTGAAATAGGGATGATTCTATATGTTCCTTTTGTTATATGTCCGGGTAGGCCTTCTGCAATTTCTATTGAGAGGATTGTTCCTAATACTGATTGGACATTGCATATAAAAACAGACGGAGGCCCTTTTGAATTGGCCGATACAATTTTTAAAGGTGTTGAAACGTTCACAAAAATATTGGCAAATGGTTATTATGAACTGAAAGTGGTTGACCATAAAGGTTGCGAATCGAGAAATATTCCTATTAATTTGATGGCAGAAAAAATGAAGTTATCAGCACTTACAACTCCAACAATGGGATTTATG
>JAVBPN010000210.1:0-5822 GCA_031549585.1 Bacteroidales bacterium | reverse complement strand
CTGCATCAACAGATTGTTTTCTGTATTCAGTAACTAGTTTTTTAATTTCACCTAAAGCTTTTCTTGCTCTTTGTCCGGCAGCTTTGTTTCCATTTTCGATGAATGCTGAGTGATCAGTTTTGAATGCATTCCAGTTTTCTTCTAATTGAGCGAATAATTTTTCCATTTTTATTTTAATTAAATTGTTAAAAGTTTTAAAATATATGCAAAGATACAAATAAAAAATAAAAAAACAAAAATAAAAAAGAATTTTTATTCTTTGAAAATAATTGTATATATAGGTAGATGGTCGCTGAAACCACCTTGATATTTATAGCCGTTGTATGTTCTGAATGGCATTTTTCCGTAGTTTTTTTTATCTTCTGTCAGGAGGAAATCATTGCTGAAGATGTATGCTTTTTTATTTTTTATGCCGATATGATTCTCGGCATTCCATAAACTTTTGGAAATCATTATTTGATCAATGCTATTCCATTCACCTTTATATTTATAGGAACCTTCATTTTTTTCTGCAAACGGGCACATCAGGTTAATGATATCGGAGGCTGCTAAGTTTTGTGTATCACACTTTATGTTTAACCCTTTTGAGATGCTTTCTGAAAGCGGTCCGTCGTTGAAATCTCCCATTATCAATATGTTTGCGTGAGTATTTTGTATCATAATGCTGTCAACTTTAGTTTTCAGAAGTTGAGCCACGAATAATCTTTTTGCGTCGGCAGCGGCACCGCCAAGTTTTGATGGGAAGTGGTTGATAAAAATATGAATAGTGTCTTTTTGAAATATGCATCCTTTAACATAAAGGATATCTCTTGTTTTGGAAGTTGTGCTGCCTTGATATATAACAGGAATGGCATATTCCTGAAGTATTCTGAATTTATCTTTTCTGTATAACATAGCCACGTCTATTCCACGTGGGTCGTTGCTTTCATGGTGCACAAAGGCATAGTTTTTGCTACGCAGGGGAGTGCCTGCAACAAGATCTTTCAAAACTTTGCTGTTTTCCACTTCGCAAAGGCCTATAACAGCAGGCGGATCAAATTCGCCTATTGCTGTTACCGTTTTGAAAATGTTAGTTAATTTTTTTTCATATTTGCTTTTTGTCCAGCTTTTCTTTCCTTGTGGTGTGAAATCCTGATCGTTTTTAGTAGAATCGTCAATGCAGTCAAATAAGTTTTCAACATTATAAAAGGCAATGATAATAGAATCGTTCTTTGCAAAAGCAATATGAAAGAAACAACAAATAAAAAGTATAGAAAGATGAATTTTCAAATTGTTCATAAAATTTTTCTGCAAAGTTCGAAAAAAAATTGTAATTTCGCAAAAAAAATTTTATGAATGCAATAACAAAAACGAATTTCAGGTTTCCTGCTCAAAAGAGTGTATATATAGGTAAAGTACGTGATGTATACAATATTGGAGATGAATATTTGGCTATGGTGGTAAGTGATCGTATTTCTGCATTTGATGTGGTGCTGCCCAAAGGCATTCCATACAAAGGTCAGGTGTTGAATCAAATTGCGTCGATGTTTTTGGATGCAACAGCCGATATTGTACCTAACTGGAAAATTGCTACTCCCGATCCAATGGTTACGATTGGGAAAAAGTGTGAACCTTTTAAAGTAGAAATGGTTATCAGAGGATATTTGTCGGGGCATGCCTGGCGCGAATATAAAGCCGGAAAAAGAGAATTGTGCGGCATGGCTATGCCTGAAGGATTGAAAGAAAACGATAAATTTCCGCAGCCTATTATCACTCCTACAACAAAAGAAGATATCGGGCATGATGAAGATATTTCCAAAGAAGAAATTTTGAAACATGAATTGCTGACGAAAGAAGACTATGAACAAATAGAGAAATATACCTATGCTTTATATCAGCGAGGTTGCGAGATGGCAAAGAAGCGTGGATTGATTCTGGTGGATACTAAGTATGAATTTGGTAAAATAGGGGATAAAATATATTTGATAGATGAAATACATACACCGGACTCATCCCGTTATTTTTATGCCGATGGTTATGAAGAACGTCAGGCAAAAGGTGAAAAACAAAAGCAGTTGTCGAAGGAGTTTGTTAGGGAATGGCTTATGGATAACGGTTTTCAAGGTCGTGAAGATGAAAAAATACCTGAGATGACACCTGATGTTGTCGAAAGTATTTCGAATCGTTACATAGAACTTTTTGAAAATATTACAGGTGAAAAATTTGTTAAATCGGATGTTTCCGATGTGATGAAACGGGTTGAGCTTAATATTGAAGAATGGCTGAAAGCTAATGTTCAATAGGGGTTTGAAACCCTTTATTGTAATCTTCCTGAATTTCACTTCCAATGCTGTTAAGCATAACCTTTATTTCAATGTCATCTTTTACAATGTAGGCATTGGGATAAAGGTTTTTAATTTTTTCCAAAAATTTTCTAGCTTCAAGTCTTGTTTTAAAATTTCCTACTTTGATTTTAAAATAAGGTTCATCGAAAATCATATAAATACCGATGTCCGAATATATTTCAGCAAAAGCATTACGTTCGTTTATGGCCAAAGATTTGGAGTTGTTGCCGGCTTCGGAGAAGATTGCTACCCTGAACCCCTTTGGAGCATTGGCTTTGTTAAATTCTATATGTTTGGCTATTAACTCTTCAACTTTAGGGTCTTCAATAATAACAGGAACTTGTGCTGCTGTTATCTGAAAAACGGCTGTAAGAACAGCTAATGCTAATAATTTATACCATTGCATAGTTTATTATTTTAAATTTGAGCGGTAGTGATATAAGAAGGCGAAATAGATATAACAGGGATAAGAGATGTATTGATCATTTGCTGAGCATACGGGCCTAATAGCAGGTTGTATGCCGTTTTTTCTTGCTCTGTCATAATAGCAATTAAGTCAGCATTTACTTTTTCCGCATAATTGATGGTTGTTCTCGTGATATTATCGGCATCATCAACAATTTTTACATAGTTGATGCCTTTTTTTTGAATATATTTTTCAACGTGCTTCAGATGATTGTCAACTTTACGCCTGATGGAAGATAGTGAAGATGAGTATAATCCGAGTATGTGAATGCTGTTGCCCAATATTTCGGCCATTTCGCAGGTTGTTTCAACTTTTTGGCGGGTAATGTCGGTGCTGTCGATAGGCATTACAATGATATTGGACGCTTTGTTCCAATCGAAATTATGTCGGATAGTGATAACAGGGCATTTGCAGTAGGTGATTATTCTAAAAGCATTGCTTCCTGCTAAATTTCCTTCATAGCCCGACGAACCGTGAGAACCGCAAATTACTAAGTCAATATTTTCTTTTTCAGCATATTTGCTCACTTCTTTATATACCCGCCCTTCTTTAACGACATATTCCATTTTTCCATTTAAAAGTTTGCCGGAATAATCTTTCAGTATCGTTGCAAATCTATTGGTAACTTCTTCTTCTATCTGATTATGAGGCATATTTAAAATACTATCGTGTTCGTTGAAATTGTTTATCCACATCAGCGTTATGGACGCATTGGCTTTATTTGCAATCATTATGGCATAGTCAAGAGCATGCAGTGAACTTGTTGAAAAATCTGTTGGGACAAGAATTTTTTTCATTTTGATGTATATTTTACCAAACTAAATTTTTTTTTTTGCTAAATTAAGCATAATTTTGCAAATAATTGCAATTTTTTTTAAATTGCAGCAAAATTTTTACCTGCAATGAATGAGAATCTTGATGCAAATGCCGGCAGAATGAGTAATTCCGAAAGGGAAGTGGAGCGTGCGCTGCGTCCTTCAGATTTTGAAGAGTTTCAAGGGCAACCACAGGTGCTCGAAAATCTTACGGTGTTTGTACAAGCGGCCAAACAACGTGGAGAAGCGCTTGACCATGTATTGCTGCATGGCCCTCCCGGACTTGGAAAAACAACACTTTCCTATATTATTGCTAATGAATTGGGTGTTGATGTTAAAACTACGTCGGGTCCGGTGCTTGATAAACCGGGCGAATTGGCCGGTTTGCTTACTAATCTTGAACCTAATGATGTGTTGTTTATCGACGAAATACACCGATTGTCGCCCATTGTAGAGGAATATTTATATTCTGCAATGGAGGATTATAAGATTGATATTATGATTGAAACTGGTCCGAATGCAAGAAGTGTGCAGATTTCGTTAAACCCTTTTACATTAGTGGGAGCCACCACACGTTCGGGTTTGCTCACAGCTCCGTTGCGTTCGCGCTTTGGGATCAATGCGCGCTTGGAATATTATAATTCGGAAACGCTTAAAAAGATTATAAAACGTTCGTCCAGATTATTGAATGTAGAAATTTATGAAGATGCGGCTGTTGAAATTGCCCGCAGGAGTAGGGGGACACCGCGTATTGCCAATTTGCTGCTACGTCGTGTGCGTGATTTTGCACAGATAAAAGGTGATGGTATTATTGATATGAAAATTGCCCAAATCGCACTGTCTGCTTTGAATGTAGATAAGCATGGACTGGATGAAATGGATAATAAGATTCTGGCAACTATTATTGATAAGTTTAAAGGCGGTCCTGTCGGTATTACTACGATTGCTACGGCTGTGGCCGAAGAAGCGGGAACGATTGAAGAAGTTTATGAGCCGTTTTTGATTCAGGAAGGATATCTTATGCGCACTCCACGTGGACGTGAGGCCACACCATTGGCATATCAGCACCTTGGAAAGATTAAAACATCCACTGGACAATCGGAATTGTTCTAAAATTTTCAATGGCAATTTAAACCACAAAGAACACTAAGCTTTGCACAAAGTATCACAAAGAAATTTTGTGTCTCTTTGTGAAGTCCTTTGTGCCCTTTGTGGTTTAATAAAAATTATAAAAATGATAGGTCATTCTAATCTTATAAAACAACAAGCTTTGGCTTTAGGTTTTTCCAAAGTAGGCATTGCTAAAGCCGAATTTCTGGAAGAAGATTACAATTATTTTCTAAAGTATTTGAAAGAAGGAAGGCATGGGAAAATGGCTTATCTGGAAAGAAACCAAGAGGTGCGTGCCAATCCGGAATTGCTTTTTGCCAATACAAAATCCGTTATTGCTGTAGTTGCCAATTATAACACATTTCGTGAATTAAAAGGTCGTGAAGATTTCCAAATTGCGCGTTATGCCTGGGGAAAAGATTATCATGTGGTGATCAAGAATAAGTTGTTGCAGTTGGGTGCATTTGTACAACAGTTGATACCTGATGCGAAAACTCGGTCAACAGTGGATACAGCTCCAATTTTTGAAAAGCGCTGGGCGCAAAAAGCTGGTTTGGGTTGGGTTGGGAAAAATACGTTGTTTTTATCACCTGAATTTGGTTCCTTTTCTTTTATCGGATTATTGTTGGTAGACAAGGAATTGGAATATGATCAGCCTTTTGAGAAAAACAGGTGCGGCTCTTGCACAAGATGTTTGGACGCCTGCCCTACCAAGGCTTTGCAAAGTGCCGGAGAAATTAATGCCGTGAAATGTATTTCCTATAGTACTATAGAACAGAAGACAGTAACAAATCCTACGCAAAAGGTTAATTTCATTTACGGTTGTGATATTTGTCAGAATGTTTGTCCGTGGAATACGTCAAAACACGAACTTCCATACATGCCCGAATTTGAACCCAATCCGGAGATTTTAAATCTAACCAAAGAACAATTGCTATCGCTTTCGCAAGAAAAATTTGATGAAATTTTTGCGGAAACGCCGGTAAAAAGGGTGGGGTGGGAAAGGTTTAAGGAAAGGGCGAGGATGGTGATTGGTGAGGAGTGATAAAAAGGATAAAGGAGATAAAAAAGATAAATTTGTGATTATTTGTGGGAGGGGTTGGTTAT
>JAVBPN010000156.1:0-3923 GCA_031549585.1 Bacteroidales bacterium | reverse complement strand
GTTCAATTCCTGTTTAGACACTTCTTCTGCAAAAATGGGAAACAAGTCTTCGGCTTTCAACGCTTGTTTTGTTCCCGGATTCAGGATTGGCATCGGCTTATTGGGCATTTCGGCCACAATATTATACCATTGCATCGGTATTTCCGCCTCGCTCAGTACGAATTTTTTAATCTTTGTCATGGATTTAAGTATTAATGATTATTAAAATATATTTTTCAGAAAAAAGCAAAAACAAAAAAAGCCTGTTGTAACGAACAACAGGCTTTTTGGATATCATATATACACAACAAGGCTCATTGTTCATCAAACAATGTAGGCCACCACCAATTTGTGTTTATATTTATGATTGAATTCATTTTTGTCTTTTTGATGCTGCAAATATATGAAAATTTTATTCAAACAAAATTTTTCAGAAAAAATTTTTCTACGTTATGCAAATTCACCATTATTTGAAAATTATTAACAAGAAGATGATGATGCACATTAAGGAGTCATTTTGGTTCCAGCCAAAATATAAGCGACCAAGAATCCGCAGGATTCGCATATCTATAGATAATCAAACAATCGATTGTATTTGACTCCTTCGGAGTCGAATAACAGTTATACGACCATCTCCTATAAACATACAATCCCTCCGGGATTGGTACAGGGTGTTATACAAAATGACTCAAGTTTATATTTGCGTTACTAAATATATATATTTAAGAGTGGCATTTATCGGGAAACTTCGGACGTAGTCCGATTTATCCATGCGAAGCATACCTTTTTGACAAAATTATTCCGCTACGCTCCATGAGAACAGTTCCGTTCAAGCGAAGCCGATAGGCGGAGCGCGTTTATTTTGTCAAGCCTTTTTTGATTCTTTTTGGGGCGCCAAAAAGAATGAAGAAAAATAAATCTAACAATATGATCGTTAACTATAACCTACAAAATAAATTCCTTTCTTGATTCGCATTAAATAGAAACATATTAAACCCTATTTCAACGCTGGCAACAGATATTTCCATATCAAATTGATTTCTGCCTGCATATCGGAAACATTGGCAGTGGTCACGATTACAGCATCTTTTTCAGGCAAAATAATAATGTATTGCCCATTAGCCCCATCGGCACGGAACCCATTGTTGCGGCAACGCCACATTTGATATCCATAACCTTGCAACCAATCACTGTCTTTGGGTTTTACTTTTAAGTTCTCCCTTTTAACTCCTGCAGGAAGTGATGCAATCTTGGACGTGGTAGCTTCGTCAATCCATGATTCAGGCAACAACTGTTCGCCATTCCATTTGCCTTTTTGCAATATGAATTGTCCCAACTTGGCCATATCTTCCGTTTTGACGTATAAACCCCAACCACCGCAATTAATTCCTTGCGGGCTTTCTGCCCAAGTAGCTCCAACAATACCCAATGGGCGGAATAATCTGGGATATAAATAATCCATCAATTTCTCGCCGGTTACTTTCTGAATAATTGCAGAAAGCATGTAGGTTGCCATACTGTTGTATTCAAACTCCGTTCCCGGCTTAAGTTCAATTGGCGCCGCCAAAAATGCGGCTACCCAATCGACATCCGGGCTTCTTCTGGTAGTTCCTTCAAAAATACGGGACTCGCTATTGCCCACTGACATGGTCAACAAGTGGCGGATTTCTAATTCCTGCAAATAAGGACTAACGGCTGCCGGCAATTTATCCGGAAAGAAAGAAATAACTTTATCGGTGACTTTTATGCGGCCTTCACTCACGGCAAAGCCAATAGCGGTTGCTGTATATGTTTTACTCACCGAATTCATGATATGCGGTTTGTTGGCAGCATTATCGCCCATCCAATATTCGGCCACTACCTTTCCGTGTCGAAGAATCATCAGGCTATGCACGTCCTGGCCGCTTTTCTTCACGGCTTCCAGATAATTAGTAATTTCCTTTGCAGTCACTTTCTCAGCTTCGGGCGTGCTGCGTGGCAATGCCTTTGTCAAGTCATTATATGTGATCAGCTCTATACCCTTGTCTTTAACGGCCTGTTTCACTTTACTGCTGGTCAGCATGTCGGTAACACCTTGGCGATCTACGGCAACATCTTCATATCCGATATGGCCGACGGTTTGCATTTCGTCGTTATTGAAAGCCGGATGATCCACGAAAATATAATTCTTCCCTGCTTCCAGCTTATTCAACATATTGATAAAACTAGCTTCTTTTTCCGCAGATGTTTTCTTAGGCCCGTCATATCCTGCAGAGCCTACATTATATTGTTGGCGCGCGTCTGTTCCTTCCACAAAAGTCAAATGATATTCTTTAGCCAACTTGGTCACCATATCCAACACTTGTTTGTCAAAACTAATGGAGCCCATATGTCCTGAAAGGTGGCTGATCTGCGGTATATTTTTCAATGCAAGTTCGATTTGCGCCCTGAATTCCTGTTCGATTTCCGCCAAATTCCATTTGTTCTCGGTGATCGATTGCCCCGGATACGATTTGTTGGCGCCCATCATCGGATAGAAATATCCGTTCTGATCCGTAAGGCTTGGACAATGCGTCAGCGGACGCCATTTAATATTGTCCCATTCGCTGGTAATAACTAAGTGCAATCCAACATCCACACCGGGATTCTCCTGTAACATTTTTACTGCTTCAGGAAACCATGCGGTAACCGCCATCACTTCAATATCGGTTTCGATGCCATTTTTGTATGCTTCGATGCTGGCAACATTGGCGGCATGAAATGATCCCATATCATCCGAACGAACTACCAAACGGGGATTCGCTTTCTGTCCCCATACCAAAGTACTTGCAGCAAGAAACAAAAGGCCACAGCATATTTTCTTCATATAAGATGTTCTCATAATTTTTAAATTTTATTTTAAGTGTAATCTATTATTTGATATTGAATATTTTAAATTCAGGATGGGTTTTGGTGTAAGGACGCCAATCATCGGATTTGTTGCCATTGGGATTTCCATATTTGGCAAAGTTGGTCCAGCAATCAAGCATTTCCTTGCTTAACTTATAATCGGCTTCGATAAAAGGCCGCCAACTACGTTTGAGCGTACCAAACATATACCATAATTCCGAAGAATGGAATGCGCCGGAATCATCGCCCGGAAGCTCCCGGGAGAATAAATAAGCATAAGCCGGCTGCTTGCTTGTCTTTTCCCGTTCAAGGCAGAAATTCGCAACGGCTTTTTCTGAATTATCTTTTGTGGTATAGCCAATCATGTAAGGAATATCTGCAATCTGGTTGCTGATCACTGCTTCCGAAAAAGTAGAACGTGTCACATAATTATCTACAAATGGCGCCATCCTCACCCGTTGAGTTGTTGATTGGGTATATACATCTTGCGCTTTAAGCACTTGCTGGTAATCCATTGAGCGGAGTTTATCCAATGTTGTTGCTCCAGCCAAGTCCATCATATCTTTACCGGTCTTTTCCATTCCTGCCAGATTGGGCGCGCTGGGTGCATTGCCCGTGCTTGGTACGCTTAATCCTCCCCCACTTTGAATAATCGCTTTTTTAATGAGATTTTTCGATAACGGAGAGTTAACCAATTGTTGCACGCTACCGGCGCCTGCACTTTGTCCGAAAACGGTAATGTTATCGGGATCTCCGCCAAACTGTGCAATGTTATCCTTGATCCAACGAAGGGCTGCAATTTGATCCTGAATACCGTAATTGCCGGACACCTTGTTTGGGCTTTCGGCAGAAAGCAACGGATGGGCAAAAAAACCAAATATGCCCAACCGGTAATTAATGGTAACCAAAATCACATCCCTGGCAGCCCAAGCTTCTCCATCCATTTCTACTTCCGTTCCCCAGCCGGCCATATATGCGCCGCCGTGTATCCACATAGCCACCGGCAGTTTTTGATTGGTTTTACCAGGAGCAGGAGTCCATACATTCAGGTAAAGGCAATCCTCACTACGCATGGG
>JAVBPN010000106.1:0-11273 GCA_031549585.1 Bacteroidales bacterium | reverse complement strand
GGGAACCCAATGCATTTGATGGTAAAGATCATCTTTTTATTAATGATGAAAATAATTATAGTAACAGCACAGGGCGTTTTGTGCCCAACTTTTTCAAAAGGAATGGACAGGTGCTCTATACTCCTATTATTGAAGAAGAATTAGGCGACTATTATTTTCAAGAAATTAGAAAAGCTATCGTTTATGATCCAGAATATTATACTTATGGGAGTGACCTTTCTCTTAAGACGTTTGCTGTTGAATATCCGATTATTTTGAACGATACTTATTTAGGGCTTGTTGGTGTGGATATTGTAATTGACCGGTATGAGGACTTGATTGAGTCTGTCAAACCCTATCCGAGCACTTTAACACAAATAATCGGCACATCGGGCGATGTAGTTCTGCATCCTGATGCTACGGCCGTTGATCATCCGTTTGTATTAAAAGGAACAGATTTATCAGCGGCGGATATTTTGAAAGAAGGCTTTGACGAAGTTTTGATTGAAACAAAGATCGAAGGAAAACGTTACTTCAACGCATTTGCTCCGGTTAAAATTGGCGATACCGGTTTATTTTGGACTATTTGTATAACGGTTCCGGAGGAAGAGGTTTTTGCTGCGGCATCGGAAGTTGCCCGCATTTGGGCGTTATTATGTGTGTTGGGAATCGCTTTGCTTTTAATATCTGTGGTTGCAATTATCAATACAATTCTTCATCCTGTTGAAGGGGCGACGAAGGTGTTGATGCAGATAGCATCGGGTAACATCGGCAATATCAAGCAATTGTCGGTTAAGAACAACGATGAAGTTGGAAAAATGTCCCAAGCAATCAATACCATTATTGTAGGGCTTCAAGGATTATTACGTTTTGCAAAAGAAATAGGTAGAGGTAATTATTTTGCTACATATCAGACGGTTAATACGAAAGATGAGTTGGTGCATGAAATGATGACAATGCGTGATAACCTGCTGGCTGTTTCTGAAAAAGAAAAACAATTCAAAGAGGAAGACGAACAACGCAGTTGGGTGAATCGCGGATTAGCTGATTTTTCTGAAATCATGCGCAGTAACAGTCATGATTTGATGACACTTTCGTATCAGGTAATTAGTAAACTGGTGAAGTATTTGAATGCCAATCAAGGGGGAATGTTTGTGGTGAATGATGAAGATCCGGACCATATATTTTTGGAGCTCACGGCATGCTATGCGTATGAAAGGCGTAAATACCAAAAGAAAACTATTGAAATAGGTGAAGGCTTGGTTGGTACTTGTTATCAAGAGGGCGAGACCATTTATATGAACGATATTCCGGAAGATTATATCCATATCACATCGGGGATAGGAGAGGCTACACCACGTGCAATTATTATTGTTCCGATGAAGGTGGATAATGTAATTTATGGGGTTATGGAAATTGCGACATTTAAAGATATCTTACCATACCAAATTGACTTTTTGGAAAAAATCGGTACGAATACTGCTTCAACCATTTCGAATGTGAAAATAAATCTACAAACCAAATATTTGCTGGAACAATCACAAATGCAAGCTCAGAAATTGAGCGAGCAAGAAGAGGAAATGCGGCAAAATATGGAAGAAATGCAGGTTACGCAAGAGGAAATGTCACGGCAAAACCAAGAATCTGAGAGAGCCCGGCAAAGTTTATCTGACACTTTGCACGAAATGGAGAAAGTGCAGAAGTCGTTGGAAGATGAAAAGAATGAAGTTCAATCATTAATGCAAGCTGTTGACAATGTTTTCATGCGTATTACTTATGATGCGGATATGACATTGTTGGACATCAATGAGCAATGTTTGGCATTTCACGGAATGAAGCGCGAAGATATGATTGGTATCAAGTTGACTCAAAAAATGAATCCTGCGGACATCCCGGCATTTGAAGAAAATTGGGCTAAAGTATTAAAAGGTGAAATCTTTAAAGGGGATGGTGTGCGCAAGACGAGTAGTGGGGATAAACATGTCTGGTACATGTATACGCCGATTAAAGATGCTTCGGGAAAAGTAAATAAAGTATTGATGCTCGGGCGTTTTTTGGAAGATATGTAAAGTCGAAGATGAACGTCATTGCGAGCGATAGCGAAGCAATCTGCAAATGGAGAAGATTGCTTCACCCTTTGGGTTCGCAATGACGAAATAATACTGTTTAATTCACTATGTGTAATTATTATTGGAATTTCATTCGTGCGGGAAACATCATATAAAGCGATAGTCATTGGCGGGTCAGCGGGAAGTTTTCAGGTCTTGGTTAAGATCCTGTATTCTTTGCCGAAAGATTTTAAATATCCGTTGCTGTTATGTATGCATCGGTTAAGGTATATACGTTCTGGGTTTGTTGAGGCATTGTCGATCAGGTCCAACATTCCCGTTATGGAGCCTTACGATAAAGCCGATATTAAACCGGGCATTGCCTATTTGGCTCCGGCTAATTATCATATGTATGTGGAGTCGCCCAATCATATTGCGCTTTCTACCGAAGAAGCAGTGAATCATTCGCGCCCGTCTATTGATTTGACTTATGTTTCGGCAGCAGAGGCATATCGAAATAAATTGATTGGAATTGTACTTTCAGGAGCAAATAGGGATGGTGCAATAGGGATGAAAAGAATTGCCGAATTAGGGGGCGTTACGATTGTTCAGGATCCGAATGAATGTAAAGCGCGTACAATGCCTGAAGCCACATTGTCCGTTACTCCGGTAACACATGTTTATGGAACAGAACAAATGATACAATTTCTTAAAAATATTTGAATTTTAAATATGAACAAAACGGATAAATATGTACGGTTAGGAATTGGGATATTTGCTTTGATAGCCGTCATATCTTTCATATTGTTATTTGTGGAGCAATCGAAAGAAAGTGAGTGGTTATTGTATGCTTCCGTAACAATGAATTTATTGTTGGCTTTCATTATGTTATTCTTATTGGTACAATATGATCAAGAATATAGAGACATATTAAGAGAGAGAAAAATATTGAAAAACAGGGAGGAAGAGTGGATTAATGAGAAACAAAAGGCATTAAAACAAAAAGAAATCAAACAGGAAAAGAAAGATTTTGATCAAGGAAAAATAATATCCAATATCATTTCAAATTACATCAACATATGGGATGATCTTGAGATGTACACGGAAAAGATATTGCAAAATATTGCAAAAGAGTTGAATATTGTGCAAGGTGTACTTTTTGTGCTTGATGACACAGACCAATTATTTCATTTAGTTGGCAAATATGCTTATATGTCGGATAATGTACCAAATCCCTTTCCGGTGGGCGAATCATTAACAGGACAAGTTGCTCAGGATTGTCAAATACAAAACATACAAAATGTTCCCGATGGGTACATTACAATTATGTCCGGCTTGGGAAAAGGAAACCCTCACCATTTGCTCATTGTTCCGGTAGCATTGTATGAGGGATGCATTGCCGTGATCGAATTAGCATCATTCAGCCCCTTTGGAAAACGCGAAGAAGATTTGATGGAAGGAGTGGCTGAATCAATTGCAAATAGGTTAAATGAATTAAGACAGAGGGTATGAACAGTCAAAAACGAATAATAGAGAGCAATACTTTTATGATCATTCTTATTGGTTTGATTGTGTTGACTTTGATATCGTGGATCATTGGTTTTGCTGCTCAAGATATAAATGTTTCAATAATAGGTCTTTGGATGTTGCATATGCAAAATCCCGTGCTTTGGATTATGGATATGATCCCTGTGTTATTCTATTTTCTTGGTCGGAAAGTCATGAGATTTTATTCGCAGTCGTTAAATGACTTCGATAAACAAATGGAATGGCTGGAACAGCGCAATGTGGCTAATTCCCGTTTTGCAAAGGAAATCGGTTCGGGAAATTACCAAGTAGAATTTGATGTTACTGATGAAGCTTTAATGGATAAGTCATTGTTGGCGATGCGCGATAATCTTTTGGAAAATAGTAAAAGAGAATCCGAGCAACTGTGGATCAGTAAAGGGAAAGATATTGTTTCGGAAATTTTACGTTTACATACCGATTTGGAGGAATTATCTGTAGATACACTAACAGGTATCATCAAATATGTAAACTTTTTGCAGGGAGCGTTATATTTTTATGATGAAGATAGCGAAAAACTACGTAATGTGGCTACATATGCGTACAATCGTCGCAAATATATCAATCAGGAATTTTCAATTGGTCAAGGATTAATCGGACAATGTGCGTATGAAATGGATTACATTTACCGGACAGACGTTCCTAATGATTATATGACCATTACTTCTGGTGTACTGGGCGATCAAAAACCGGCCAGTTTATTGATCGTTCCCTTAATTGCAGATGAAAAACTGCAAGGCGTAATAGAATTTGCATCGCTTGATGAGAAAATACCGGAAGTGACGATTAAGTTCATGCGCGAATTGGGTGAAATTATTGCCCGGACTTTCTTTAACCTGCGTGTCAATAAAAAGACAGAAAATTTATTGATCGAAGCGCAACACTTAAGCGAAGAATTGCGGGGAAATGAAGAACAACTGAGGAAAGCCACTCAAGAGGAGTTATACCGTACCAATGGGCAACTTGAATTGAAAGTCAAAGAAGTAGAACAAGCACAGCGGAAACTCAATTCCTTGTTGGAAAACGCATCGGAAATCATTTCGATTTTTGATAGGAGCCTTAGACAGACATATGAAAGCCCTTCTGTAAAAAAAATATTTGGATATACGCCGGAAGAAGTGCTTGGGGGAAAGGTAGCCAAGTATACCGGTGAAAGTGCAAAAAAACAGCAGGAATTACTTAGAAAACTATTAGATAATCCGTCTGAAACAATCACCATAGAATGTTCGTGCATACGAAAAAATGGGACTTCTATGATTCTTGAGATCACCGGGCGTAATTTAATTGGTGATCCTGCAATTGGAGGGATTATTTTAAATGCTGTCGATCGCACTGAACGAAAAAGAGCGGAAAAAGAGGAGAGGTTGCGTAATAAAATGCAGTCGTTATCAGAAAACTCATTGGATATTATTTTGCGTTTAAGCTTACAGGGGGATTTCTTTTATGCCAATCCTGTAGTGGAGGATTATTTGCATATTTCTGCCAAGGATCTAAGAAACAAGAACTTATCTGATGTGCTGATGGATGAGAGTTTGAAAACATACTTCTTTGAAACCATTGGCAAAATTAAGAGTTATTCGAACAAGATTAATACTGTAGTGGAAATTCCGGTTCGGTTGGGAGAAAAAACGACAAATCGGATGATGAATTTTATGGCTATTCCTGAAATCAATGAAGGTGAATTGGAGACCATACTATTTGTGGGGCACGATATTACTGAGGCCAAGCGCATAGAAATGGAAATCAAGGAAAAAAACAAGAAAATTGAAGACAGCATTAATTATGCTGAACGGATACAAACTTCCATCATTCCTGACACCAAGCTAATCAAACGAATACTGCCCGAATCATTTATTTTTTATAGGCCACGTGACATCGTTAGTGGTGATTTTCCTTGGTTTATGCATAACGAGCATTATGCTTATATAGCTGCGGTGGATTGTACAGGGCATGGCGTGCCCGGGGCATTGCTTTCTTTTGTGGGATACTTTACGCTTAACAATGTAATTGGTCAAAACAATGAATATTCTGCCGGCAGCATTTGCGATAAACTTCATGATGGTGTTCGGGCAACCTTGAAACAAGGCACAGAATACGCACGGGGACAAGATGGAATGGATATTGCACTTGTGAAAATAGATATTAAAACCAATAAAATAGAATTTGCCGGAGCGCATCGCCCGCTTTATCTTTTGCGCGACGGTGAGATTATTGAATACAAAGGAGATCGCAAAGCAATCGGCGGAATTTTGCCGGGTAGAAAAGGGGAAGAACCTTTTGTTACTCATCAAATACAGATGAAAAAAGGAGATAAAATATTCTTTTTTTCCGATGGGCTTCCTGACCAATTGGGTAGTCCGGAACAGAAAAAATATTCCCCCAGGCGAATTCGGGAACAGATATTAGATCACCAGGATTATAACATGAGTGAATTTTCGAAATTATTCGAAAATGATTTTTACGAATGGAAAGCCGATTTCAAGCAAACAGATGATGTGTTGTTGATCGGAATAGGATTTTGAATCATCGCATTAAAATAATTACCTTTACACTTTTATATTTTGGATTTTATAAATAACGAACGATCAATATTAAGCCATATGGAAAAGCCAAAATCCTTTGTTGACTTTATCCTTGATTTCTACAAATACATGCGTGAATATGAAATATCGTTGGTATATGAAGGTGAAATCACGCAACCGATTATCAAGGCGTTCTTGTCGCTCACCGAAACGAAAATGGTGCAACAGGAAGAACCTGGTTCGGTACAGCGTCTGGTCTTTCACGTAATGGTAGAATGCCTTCAAAATGTTAGTAGATATAGCGAAACCACCATTGATCAAAACTACTTATATGCCGGAATGGGAATATTCATTGTCACTCGTGGAAATTCTGAATACAACATCACCACAGGCAATGCTATGGAAAATTTCAAAATACCGGAATTAAAACAAACATTGGCTCATATCAATAGTCTGGACAAAGAAGCTTTAACTGAACTATATAAAAAGCAAATCAAAGAAGGTAAAATCCATGAGAAGGGTGGTGCCGGATTAGGATTTATTGATATCAGAAGAAAAACAGGACGTAAACTTTCCTATGATTTTTTACCTATTGACGCGGATAATTCGTTTTTCATTCTTACGTCAAGCATTTCGAGAATATAATTACAAGCAAGAAAAAGAGATATGATGGATGCAATACTCATAAACGCAACGGAAGACACTCCACAAGTAAAATTAGATGCGACCAACAACATATTTGAGCTTTCCGGGCGTTCGCTACCGGAAGATGTGTCGGCATTTTATGAACCGATTTTAAATTGGCTTTCTAATTATATTAAATCGCCCAATGATACTACGGTTTTTGATTTCAAATTATCGTACTTTAATACGGCTTCTTCCAAAATCATATTGGATATCTTAATGAAATTGGAAGAACTGTACAACAAAGGAAGTCGTATAGTGGTTAACTGGCATTATCCCAGTGAAGATGAAGACATGAAAGAAGCTGGTGAAGAATATGCCGATATTGTAGACATCCCGATTGAAATGGTGGAATATAGCGAATAGCAATAGCAACCATGGTAGGAGTGAAGAACTATTGGCCAGACTGTTTCTGAAACCTTCATTATTTACCAAATCGTTGCAAGTTCAATGCCGATGATTTCGAACTATGCGTAAAAATATTTTTTCAGGGGGGAAAAAACAGTTATCTGACGATCAAGCTGATTTGCAGGCTGAAATAGTAGGCCTGCAAAAAATGCTTGATCAATATGGAGACATAGAGCAATTGCTTGAAGAAAGTGAACATCGGTTCAAGCGAATGTTCAGTTTGACCCATGATGGGATTGTTATTTATGAAAAAGAAACGGGAATCATCATAGACGTGAACGTCCGTTTGGTCCGGCAATTGGGATATAAACGCAAAGAAACGATCGGGAGAAGCGTACTTGAATTCATTGCTCCGGAACAAGTCGAATCGGTCAAAGAACGTTTGGACGAAAACTTACCAGATATCTATAAATTATTTATTTTCAGTAAATCTGGAAAGAAAATAGAATTTGAAGTCTGTTCGAGGTCGTGCAAATACAAAAAACGGATAGTGAAAATGGCTGCCATTTGCGATATCTCTTTCCATCAGCAATATGAGAAACGCATTAAGGAAAGCGAAGAATTATTCCGGTCATTGTCCGAAAACATGGATGATTCCATCATCTTGGTCGAAAAGGAAAAAATCATATATGCCAACCCTTCTACGGAACACGTTTTAGGTAGAGTTTCGGAAACAGATCGTTTAAAAAATGTGTTTTCTCACGTTCATTCTGATGACCGGCATGCTGTACATGCATATATTCGTGAAATAAACTTAGGTAAACAGGTAGATCCGTGTCAATTTAGAATTGCAATTGAAAACGATCAATATCGTTGGTTGTGGAGCCGGGTTTTTCCGGTTGCTCCTAGTGGTTTACAAAATTCCCGGTTGATCGTTCTCACTAGTGACATTACAGAGATGCGGCAAAAGGAACGAAACCAATTGCAATTGGAAGTGTCTGCTAAAAATGCTGAAGAAAAATATAAAGTCTTAACAGCACTCTTGCCGGAAATTATTATTGAAACTGATCAGGAAGGTCGGTTGAAATATGCCAATCTAAAAGCCATCGAAACCTTTGAGTACGGATCTGATTTTTACGTACAGAATCTTCATTTTCTTGAATTAATTCATAAAGATGATCGTGCAGAGGTGCGTAAAGCTTGTGCTGGTGTGGTCAATGGCGTTCATATTTCCGAAGCGGAATATACGGCCGTTACAAAAAGTGGGCGTAAAATCCCCATCATGCTTCATGTATCTCCGATTTTTTCGAATGGTCAGTTTATGGGGTTAAGCATTGCTATGTTTGACATTAGCAAACAAAAATATGCGGAACGCAATGCGCTGAATTATCAAGAAAACATGATGCTATTGTCTAACTCGGCGCTCAAATTTTTGAGTTCATCAGACGAAGACGACATATATATATTCATTGGTAAAACCCTTTCGAAAATTGTTCCTAAATCTGTAGTGACGGTCTTTTCGTTGGATCAATCAAACAATCACTTCTTTGTAAGGTATATTTCAGGAATTGTTCCGTATGTCGATCGGATTATCAAAATATTGGGGGATGTACCCGAATCTTTTCCAATAGACATTCCTCAATCTTTCAGGGAAAAATATCTATCGAAAAAAACCTTAGTTCATCTCAATGATCTAAATGAAGCGGTACAATCAGAAGAGGCTATGAATATTTGTGCCCGTATACAACAAATATTGGGTATTCAGGAATTTCATATCATGGGTTTATCTCGTGAAGGAAAAACCTATGGCGGGTTGATGATTGCGACAAAAGAAGCAACCGAAAAGGTAGATATTAGATTGGTAGAAACATTTGTATATCAAGCTGGTATAGCATTAAATAGGAAGCAGCTTGAAAACGAATTAATTCATGCTAAATTGGTAGCAGAAGAGTCTGATTGGCTCAAATCGGCATTCTTGGCCAACATGTCCCATGAAGTGCGTACTCCCCTTAATGGTATACTTGGTTTAGCGCAGTTGCTTTTGGAAGAGGACCTTCCTTCAAACTTGCGTAATGATTATGCCCGAATGATTGTTGAAAGTGGCAGTTCATTGTTGACTCTGATCGAGGATATCATGGATATTTCGAAAATAGAGGCAAAACAGATGAAAATCAAATATCAACCTTTCGGCTTGAATGCTATGGTTGATCAATTATATTCTCTTTTCATAGCCAATCCGCTTTATTTTCAGAAAAATCAAGATTTTCTATTTCGAACAATAAAGCCGGAAAAAGATGTTAAGTTGATCTCTGATCCAGATCGTATACAGCAGATATTCATCAACTTAATAGGTAATGCTTTAAAATTTACTCAGAAAGGTTTCGTAGAGTTCGGATACCAGTTGGATAAGAAACGAGTGCTTTTCTTTGTGAATGATTCGGGTATCGGTGTTCCTGATGACAAAAGAAAAACCATATTTGAACGGTTCACACAGGTCGATAATACCATGGCTCGTAAATATAGCGGATCTGGATTAGGATTGGCTATATCCAAAGGTCTGGTGGAATTGTTGGGAGGTGAAATATGGAGTGAAACGAACGTTATGAATGGATCATCCTTTTATTTCACCATACCCTATGCTCCAGCGTCGGAGCTGCCAAGTGAAGATCTGAAACCGGTAGAATCCGTAACGGCAAAATACAATTGGGAATCGCGGACAATCTTGGTTGTTGAGGATGATCGAATCAACTTTAAGGTAATAGAGGCCATGCTAAAAAATACCAAGGTAAATATCATACATGCCGACAACGGTTTGCAGGCCATTGAATACGTTAACTTGAATCCAGAAATAGAATTGATTTTGATGGACATGCATCTTCCTGAGATGAGTGGGCTGGAGGCGACACAAATCATTTTGCGCAATAGGCCGGGTGTTCCGATTATTGCACAAACGGCTAATGCTATGTACGAAGACAAATATAGATGTCTTGAAATTGGTTGCGTGGATTACATCAGCAAGCCCATTACTATGAATAACCTGTATACTACGATTGCTAAATACCTGCCGGATGACAGATACACACGCACACTTGTATGACGAACAATTCGACAGTGACCGTGATGTAATGATAGCGCGTGCGGTTGAATCTGGTGTTAAACACGTTTTATTGCCCAACATTGACAATTCGACTGTTCAGCCGATGTTTGATCTATGCGGGCATTATCCGCAATATTGTTTTCCAATGATTGGCCTTCATCCAACATCCGTTGGCGTCGACTTTGAAAATCAATTACAACAAATGGAAACTCACTTAGGTAACGAAAATATTGTTGCAATTGGTGAAATAGGTATCGATCTCTATTGGGATAAACAATATATACAGCAACAAATCGAAGCTTTCAGGATACAGATTAGATGGGCAAAGCAACACAATTTACCTGTTGCCATTCACTGCCGTAAGTCCTATAATGAAATATTATCGGTCATCAAAGCTGAACAGGATGGCCGGTTATGTGGGGTTTTTCATTGCTTTCCGGGTAACATCCGTCAAGCGGAAGAAGTAGTTCGATTGGGTTTTGCGTTGGGAATAGGGGGCGTTGTCACATATCCCAATGCCGAAATGGCAAAAGTGGTGGAACATATCGATCTTGAGCACATACTCACCGAAACCGATGCTCCTTACTTGCCGCCCGTCCCTTTTAGAGGAAAACGTAACGAAAGTTCATACATTATTAATATTGTAGAAAAAATTGCAGTACTGAAAAAAATGTCGTTTAACGAGGTGGCCACTGCAACTGATTTAAATGCAAAGCGAATTTTTTCGAAAATGGTATAATTTTAAATTATTGATTGTCAAACACGAATAAATGTTTTCTTGTTTTTAAATGAAAAAAAAATCAAAAAATGATAGCGTGTAACAATTATTTGTAACTTAGCACTCTGAAAAAAGCCTAACTTTCACCTAAAAAAGTAAGGCAATATTCGGAACGGAGAGGTGGCCGAGTGGTCGAAGGCGCACGCCTGGAAAGTGTGTGTACCTCAAAAGGGTACCAAGGGTTCGAATCCCTTTCTCTCCGCTGAAATTTTTAATATTATAAACCAAATTCGTTATAACCTAAAATTGAA
>JAVBPN010000053.1:0-2591 GCA_031549585.1 Bacteroidales bacterium | reverse complement strand
AACTGATGCTTTGCCAGATATTGTGTGAAAGGATGAAGTGCGTTCAATTGATTTGATGCATTATGGGTGCGAAATTACATTTTTGTGGGGAAAATACTTGCAGGTATGAAAATAATGATTTTTCTTTGCAGTGTAATAGAAAAATAGTACACTAATTTTGTAACCAATGATTCAAATCGAAAACCTGGATTTTAAATATGGCAGGCGCCCTCCACTTTTTGGAGGATTGAACCTGTCGCTGAACAGTGGCCGTATTTATGGCCTGCTGGGACGCAATGGCGCTGGAAAAACCACGTTGTTAAAAATTATGATGGGACTGCTTTTTCCAAAAGGTGGCAGTTGCCGCGTGCTGGGTAACGACTCGCACAAGCGCCAACCGGCCACGCTTGCGGATATGCTGTTTGTCCCCGAAGAATTCTACGCCCCGGAAATGACCATTCGCCGTTATGTTGACTTGTATGCGCCGTTTTATCCGGCATTCAACTATGAGCAATTCAATACATATATGCATGAGCTGCAATTATCGGATCGTGAACATTTCAATTCCTTTTCGCTGGGGCAGAAGAAAAAAGTGGTACTTGCCTTTGCGCTGGCAGCCAACACCCGCGTATTGCTTTTGGATGAACCTACCAATGGGTTGGATATACCTTCGAAGACGCAGTTTCGCCGGATGTTGGCATCGGTAGCAGCTGAGGATCGTTGTATTCTCATTTCCACCCACCAGGTACGCGATGTCGAAAACCTGATTGATGCGGTGGTGGTACTTGATAACGGACAGGTGATACTCAACAGGGATATCGAAGACATCACGGCAAAACTTTCGTTCCGCACGGTTCCCGAACTAACCGGACAGGAATTATATTCCGAAAGCTCCATTGCGGGATACCAGGTGTTGTTGTCCAATACAAATGGGGAATCTACGCAGATAGACCTGGAACTATTATTTAATGCCGTGATCACGAATCGTCAGGCAATCAAAGATATTTTTAACCGGTAAACTTTATAGATATGAATCAGAATTTTAGCTTTAAGCGCTATTTATGGTTGGCAAAACGTCAATGGTATGAGAATGCGGCCATTTACAAATGGGGCATTGTCCTTATGATTTTGGCAATCGCTTTGCTGTTTTGGCTTTCCAGTAGTTGGAAAACGGTTGATAACCCCCCTTTGGGCCAGATGGAAACTTTTTCCGTGGTAGGAATATTTTTTTTGTATGCGTATAGTGCATGGTTTTTCGAAAGTCTAAGCTCAAAACACAAGAGGATGTTTTATTTTTCGTTACCGGTTTCAGCACTGGAACGGGTTGCAGTGGCATTTACCTGTGTAATGGTAGTTTTACCATTTCTTTTGTTGAGCGTCTTCATTGTTTTTGATTTTATTTTTGTGCAGTTATTCAATTACATACACGGTACTTCGGTGCAAATGTTTTTCAGGACGGTTTTACCTTCAGTTTATGGCGATGGACTATTCATTATAATGCTTTTAAGCTATTTATCTTATGCTTCCATTTTTACACTGGGTTCGTTAGTGTTCGGGAAAAAAGGGCCGATCATTTCTATTGTCTTTATCATCGTTTTTTTGCTCATCGTAGCCTGGATATGGAGATTTTTCAGTGTTTACACAGATAATCCAAACTTTGTTATTGATTTTGTCAAAAGTCATATTTTCATGTATTTTCTTCCGGTTTGTTGGACGATGATGTATTTTGTGATGAAAAAGAAGGAGGCATAACTGTGGAATTTAAAGATAAACAGGCTATATACCTGCAAATTGCCGATTATGCCTGCGACCAGATCCTTACGGGAAAATGGCCTGCAGGCGAAAAGATCATTTCCATACGCGAATTAGCCGTAAGCCTTGAAGTAAACCCCAACACGGTGATGCGCACTTACGAATACCTGCAACAACAGGGGGTGATTTTCAATAAACGGGGCATCGGCTATTTTGTGGATGAAACCGCACCTGACAAAATACGCGAAATACGTAGACAGAAGTTCTTCGAACAAGAACTACCGGAGTTTATTGAAAAGATACGTATGTTAGGAATTGACTTTGAACTGGTAGCAAAAAGTCTGACTCCATGCCATAAAACTACGGGAGTATAAGAATTACACAAAGCGTACAATAAAGCAAGCCTAAATCAGTTTATTTATTTAGAAAAGTATCAGAATCATACACACTTATAAACAACAAAAATGATAACAATTAAGTATGCATTTACGATTATCTTAATGCTATCTGTAATAGCCGTTTCCTGTACCAGGAATGAGCCAAAGCAAAACAAATACGTCATCCAGGACATGCAGAAAAGCGCCGGTGAATTTTCTTTGCCCGAAAAACCGGAGGTAACTTACATTCCTTTGGAATTTAACAGGGAATATCCCATCTCCTCTGTTGCAAAAATCATGACTACCCGAAATGATATTTTTGTGTTGGGTTATGATTATTTATTGCAATACAACCGCGAAGGTAAATTTATAAAGTGTATCGGTTCACAGGGGAAAGGACCGGGCGAGTATATCGATCTTCTGGACGCTTCGATTAGCGAATCCTCGGGGCGGATATTTATTGTTGATGGGATGGGATTAAAG
>JAVBPN010000024.1:0-3316 GCA_031549585.1 Bacteroidales bacterium | reverse complement strand
GTCGACTATATGGCGTTGCACAACCAAATGGATCCTGCGCCATTCTTCAATCTTTACCGGAATTGCGTGTACCAGGTGGATCAACAGGTGGGGATACTGTTGGATTATGTCCAAAGCAGCGGCCTGATGGACAACACCGTGGTCATCATCACCGGCGATCATGGCCAGGAGTTCAATGAGAACAAGAAAAATTATTGGGGACACGGCAGTAATTTCTCCCAATGGCAACTCCATGTCCCGTTGATTGTGTATTACCCGGGTATGGAAGCCGGTAAGCGGTTTTCATACATGACCACCCACTACGATATAGTGCCCACTTTAATGAAACGCTACTTAGGCGTGGAAAACCCAACCACCGATTACAGCATGGGATACGATCTCTACGATACCATCAGCAGGTACCCACAAGTAGTTGGTGATCATGTGAACTATGGTTTTGTGTTCGAAAATGCGATCATTCGCACCAACCACCTCGGCAGTATGATGGTTACAGATACAGCGCTGAACGATCTTCCCCGTAATGCAGTAGATGTAAAAGAATTACAAAAGGCTATAGAGAAGAAGAATATGTTCTACAAGAACTGACGAGTGACAAGAGTTACAAGTTACAAGTTACAAGTGATCCCCTGTCTTTAGGAACAATGTTGTCCGGTTCGTCATGAGGAAGCATAGCCAGAAAGCGAACGGAATCACGCCCTTGGAAATAAACAAAGCTGATTCCGTCCAGCAGAAAATCATGTATATAACAAGAAGCGAAAGCAACAAGTAATTCTTTTCGCGAATCCCTATCCATAACATCCAACCGAACAGCGTTAACAGGATGATAATTCCCGGGATGCCGAATTGCACCGTGTCCTCAAAGTATTGGTTGTGAAAGGAACTTAGAGCATAAGGTGTTTCGATACCCAGGCTATGCGCCCGCTCTTCCGATTGAATCAATGGTTTCACATACCCTGTTCCCCAGCCAAAAACAGGTTTTTCCTTAATAGCTGATATAGCAGTTTTCCGTAAATCAGAACGGATAGGATCGACAAACCGGTCGTCAGTTTTGGGAAATAGATGCAGCAAAATACCCATAGCCACCATTCCTGCAACCACTAATCCCCATTTCAGTACAGGCTTGAATTTGCAATAGAACAAATAACCCAGTCCCAGCAATAACGGTGCAACGATCATCCCGACACGTGCACCTCCCAATATGGTAAAGATAATCGGTAATGATACACCTAGCAACATTTCAATGAGTGTAATCTGCTTTTCGTTATGGAATCTCAGATACAACGCTATCGGAACCGCCATCAACAGGATGATGCTCAAATAAGACGGATGCGGATGCGCAGGCCACATCATTAGCAACGGGGCGTATAATTTACTATCCGCAAAAACCATATCCCATGTTAACTCCGGCACAATGGTAGCATACGACAACAACCCGAACGTACAAAAAGCAATCACTGACCATACAAAAAAACGAAGGATCAATATCACATTCCTTTTCTGGAATTGTATCATGCAAAAAATTACGGGAAATATAACCAGCACTGTAATGGTATCTAAGCGTTTGATTCCTAATTTGAAATCACTGGCATAAGTTAAACCGATAACATTAAGCAAGTATATGGCACAAAGCACATAAAATATTGGTTGCCAGGAGAAATGTCGGGATCTGTTATGGATAAAGGCGATGATCATGGTTAAAATCATGAGCGCCATGGTGTAGTTGGTGTAGTCTATTTTGAGGGGAAGAGAAGCGAGGAAAAGGGTGATGGAGAAAAGGAGGGCTTGTTTGGTGAGGATGAAGATGAGAATGAGGAGGGTAGCGAGGAAGGAAAGACGAAGGAAGAGTTGGAGGCCGATGGGGGGGGATTGGTAGAAAAAAGATGGGGAAAACAAAATTAAACATGAAGAATCCTTTTGAAAAGAAAGAAACTCCTCCTTTTTAAATAATTCTATGTTATTTGGGCAATTTTTAGGGTGTACTGCTAAAGCCTTCCGAATTTCTGTTGCATTAAGTTTTATGATACCATCTATTTTTAACTCTTTGATATCTATATTATGTTCAGTCTGCATCCACATCCATAACGAACTATTAAAATCTTTTACAGGAATAGAAAAATGGTAAGTTTGTTGTACTGTATCAGGTATAATATTGACCTTTATAGTTTGTGCCTGAGTATATTTTCCCTGTGGAAAAAAAGCAAATGAAATTTCATTTGCTTGAGCAAATATGCCTGTAATAGAAAAATCTAAAGCGCTAACATTCAGAATTTTAAATACAAACAATAAAGTTACAAAAAATTTGTAACTCATATTCTTTAAAGCCATGTATTTCATTTATAAAAATCCTTATTTATTCCTTTTCCATAAATGAATTCACCTTCAATACAGATTGATAAATTTTATCCACTTTAACTGCAGCCTCTCTCCTAAGAAAGTTTTTTCTTACCCAATTCTTTGCATTTTCTCCCATGTTATTTCGGAGTTCATTATCTTCTAATAAACGGTTCAAAGCATCTGCAAATTTTGTTATATTTCTATTTTCAACAGTAAATCCGGTTTTTTCATTCAGGTTTACCCAAGAAACCCCAGAGCCTTCAATATCAAAACAAACAGCCGGAAGACCACAATATAGTGCTTCTGCCAATGCTACTCCAAAAGCCTCATTTTTAGTAATAGATGGAAATGCAAAAATATCCGATGCATGTAAATATATTCTTAACTCTTCATTACTTACACGTCCCGTAAATAAGATTCGAGAATCATTTTGTGCATTTTTCTCTAACTCCTCTTTTTGCGGGCCATCGCCTATAAGGAGAATTTTAAAATCGCCATGTAAAAGATTGGATGCTTTTATTAAATATATTAATCCTTTATAAGGCACTAATCTCCCTACGAAAATAATCAATTTTGAAGTGCCGTACGAATCTCTTAACCTCCGAACCGTTTGGATTTCTTCCTTTTGTAATGTGAGTTTTTTTTCATCAACTACATTTGGAACAATATCTACTTTATCCAATACTTTTTGTAAAGGAATGGAATTATCACAATAATTATTACTTGTAGCAATAACACGATTTGCACGTTTTAAAAAATGTTTCTCAAAAGGACTGTAAAAAGGATAAAGCCATTTCTGATCAATGATATCTGAATGCCAGTGAATTACTAATTTTGTATTCTTTTTAAGAAGACACATCAAGTATACAGAAATAAGTGGGTTGGGTGTGTGAAAATGAATTACATCTGGGAGAAAATCTTTCAACAGTTTTCGTAATTTAAAAAAATACGAAAGAGAAAGCGCTTGACTCGATAATTTATC
>JAVBPN010000294.1:0-5114 GCA_031549585.1 Bacteroidales bacterium | reverse complement strand
AATTAGAAGAGAAACCAAAGCGCTGAGTTATTCAGCCACTGAAGTAAGAGGAGATGATCTAGAAAAAACTGCGGACGTTAATGTTATGAATTCATTGTCCGGAAAGATTGCCGGTGTGAATATCAACATGCCGGGGACAGGTATTACCGGATCTTCCCAAGTGTTGATTCGTGGTAATGCATCGTTAAGCCGTGACAACAACCCTCTTTATATCATTGACGGGATGCAGGTAAACCGGGCTTCTTTTAGCCGGAATAGCCGTGACTATGGTGATGTTTTAAACTCCATCAATACTGATGATATTGAGTCGATCAGTGTGTTGAAGGGTGCAGCTGCAACAGCATTGTATGGATCTCAAGCTGCTAATGGTGTTGTGTTAATCACTACCAAAAAGGGGGGTAAAAAAGCAGGGCTTGGTGTTACTTATAGTGGAAGTTTCGGTTTGGAAGAATATGTAAGCCCATTCAAAAACAGACAAAAAGAGTATGGGCAAGGGGTTGAAGGCAAGAAGCCGGTAGATACGGGTAATACTTGGGCTTATAACGCACACCAGGACTGGGGTGCCAAATATGATGGTTCCGAAGCCTTCTATCCTGATGGTACTACTCCAATACCTTGGGGTTATAGCTACCATGGCGATCCTTGGGAAATGTTTACACGCAACGGGTTATTTATGAATAATGCTTTTGCATTTTCTGGTGGTGGAGACAAGCAGACCTATAGGTTTTCTGTATCCGACATGCGCCAACAATCCCCCATTCCAAATTCGAATATGAACCGTCAGACCATGTCGTTGAATGCAAGCACCGTGCTTGGTAAAAGGCTTCAAGTAGACGCACGGTTGGATTATTCGACCATGTACACGAAAAACCGTCCGAATACGCAATCATATGTTTGGACATTGGGGCACATGGCTTCTTTGTGGGATATTGAATACTTCAAGGGCACTACTTCAAAAATTGGTGCACAAGAAGATGGAAGAATGCTTCCTTGGAGTACAAATGAATATTACCACAATCCTTATTGGGCAGCTTACCAAAATGAAGCCAATGACCGGAGAGATCGTATCAATGGCCTTATATCGGGTAAATTGGATATTACGAATTGGTTATACTTGACCGGAAGAATTAGTACCGATTTCAATGCGACCAAAGCACGTTCTGTTGAAGCGTATGGTGCGGCGCAGTTTGCTAATGGGACAGGTCAAGTCGATGAGTATACCACTGAATATGTTAGATGGAATGCCGATTATACTATCGTATTTAACAAAAATCTTGGTGATTTTAATGTGAACGCCATGTTTGGCGGGGCTTACACTCAGTCATCAATGAATAGAGATGGTGTCACCGGAACCAAATTGACTATTCCATTTTGGGAAGAGGTGGTGAACGGTTCAGTGCAGACAACGAATGTAGGTTATGACAAAAGCCAGATCAATTCTTTATATGGTAGTGCAGAACTTTCATACAGGAGCATGGTTTATTTGACGTTTACTGGCCGTAATGACTGGTTCTCTACGTTAAATCCTGCGGGCACTAATAATATTTTCTATCCCAGCGTGGGGTTGAGTTATATATTTAGCCAGCAATTCCAAATGCCATCATGGGTATCTTTTGGTAAATTGAGGGGTTCTTATGCCAAAGTAGGGGGTGGAGCCAACCCATATATGACCAAATTTTTATATAGTATCAATGCATTGGGGTATATGGGATATCCTACTATGTCATTACCAGGTACACTTCCTAAAGGAGATTTGATGCCGTTTGATGCTGCTGAATGGGAAATAGGGGTTGATTTGCGCTTCTTTAAGAACCGTTTTTCTGTTGATTATGCATATTATGATAGAAAAACTACAAATGACATCGTCAATGTGAGTAGGCCTACTTCTTCCGGATATGGTTCTTCCACTGTGAACCTGGGAGAAATGAGCAATAAAGGGCATGAAATTGCAGTGAGCGTTGTTCCTATTGAAGGGCCGTTTACTTGGGATGTAACTTTGACCTATACATATAATAAAAGCGAGGTGTTGAACTTGGGTGGAGCTGATGAATTACAAACTAGTAGTTCTGATGCCGGCACAACAGTAAAGCAAATTATAGGCCAACCATTTAATTCAATAGTTGGATACCAGCAAGATGTTGATCCGGCTTCAGGCCAACCAATTTGGGAATGGAATGCTTCACGGGGTATGTGGTTTCCAAAGAGAACAGCTGCCGAGATTTTAGGTGTGGGTATAAATCCACACATGGCCAGCATCTTTACTTCACTCAGATATAAAGGTATTGTTGTTGATGCCATGATTGATTCGAAATGGGGAGCCAAAGTTTATTCTTCTACAGAATATGATATGACGGCTAGGGGCCATAGCAAAAGAACAGCTGAATACCGTGAAACAGGTATTCCTGTTTCCGGTGTATATAAAAACTCTGCCGGTAATTATATACCATTGGATCGTGATACAAATATTCCTTACACGGGCAATAATTTTGAAAATTATTATCGTTATGGATTTGGTGACCTTATATCTGATTATAATGTGTTCGATGCGTCATATGTAATGTTGCGCCAACTTTCTATTGGGTATACCATACCGAAATCCTTGATAGCAAATTGGCCTATACAGAGCATGAGGTTCTCACTTGTGGGACGGAATCTTTGGAGTCTTTATAATAAAATACCCAATGGTGATGCTTCAACATTGAATAACTCTGGTGTAGAACGTTATATATTGCCAAGAGTACGTAGTTATACATTCAATATTAACCTTGCTTTTTAATCATAAAAAATATTTCTTATGAAAAATTCGATATATATATATGGACTAGTACTTTGTATATTGACAGGGACTTATTCTTGTGATACGGATAAGCTTCATGAAGCCGATATTCCCAAATACTCGGTGACGGATGATAATGTTGATTTAGGTATGATCTTTTCCAATATTGAGGTGCAATATACCCGTATATCAGCATTAAGCGCACTTCGTATACCTGCAGGATATGCGAAATATTATGCGACGCACTCTACCATTATGCCGGGTGATCGTTATCAATATCATGAAAGTTATAGCAATGATGTTTGGGATCCATATACCAATGAAGGTAAATGGACTATTCACTTGATTAGCCTGCTTGAGCAGCAAAATGACCCTGCAATGGCCAATAATATTGCAGTTTTGAAAATACTTAAAGGAGCTATATTCTCCTGGGTAACGGATGTATATGGTGATGTGCCGTATAGTGAAGCAGGATTGGCATTATTAGAAGATATTTGGTATCCCAAATTTGATACCCAGGAATCCATTTATAAATCCATATTGCCGATGTTGGATGAAGCATGTAGTGCGTTACAAGACAATCAATCGATGTGGAAAAGTTATGATATTATTTATAATGGTGACATCAATAAATGGAGAAAATTTGGATATTCATTGATGTTGCGTATGGCTATGCGTATGTCAAATGTAGACGCAGCGACAGCCAAAACATATGCAGAGAAAGCCATCGCTGGAGGGGTTATTTTGGCGAATGCTGATAATTTTCAAATCACATGTCAAGATGTTCAGACATCAGAAAGAAATCCGGTTACGCAAGGGATGATTAATAGTGACCCGGAAAAGTATTGGAAATTGGGTGCTGATTTTGTAGATGCATTGAAAGACAATGACCCAAGAGCTAAAGTTATCTTTGGAGGCAGATTGAAATCAGACAAATCGGTTCCGAATTCAGGAATTATGAATACATATTGGAGACAGGATGACGCTTGGGATTATACTCTAGCCAATCAACAAGGTTATCCTCATGGCCAAGATGTACAAACAACCTCATATGCCAATATTCAAAAAGATTATACCAAACAAAGCCGGTTTATTTTTGATTATGCTTCACCGGTAATTCGTTTAGCCGCCCATGAAATGTACTTTTGTATAGCCAAAGCCGCCGAATTGGGTTGGAATACAGGAGGAAGTACGGCAGCCGATATGTATGATGCTGGAGTAACGGCCAACATGACATTATATGATCAATTTGATCCGAATCCGCAGATTACAGATCCCAAAATTTCGGCAGCTGAAATAACTGCTTATTTGGCTTATCGTCCCTATTCTTCAGCTAACTTGCTGCGTGAATTGTGGATTGCCAATTATTTGGATCCGTTCCAAGGATGGTTTTATGTTCGTCAATGGGGCCCGGAATTGACTCCGAATATTGCTGGTATGACTATGCCACGTCGCTATGCTTACATTGCTTCGGAAGGAACTAGAAATCCAGATAATTACAGCAAGGCATTGCAGCAAATGGGCATGCCGTCGGACGTAAGCTTTCAAAACCAACTGTTTTATAGAACTTGGTGGGATGTAAGACCTTAAGGTGAGGGTTAGTCGAAATTTTATTAAAATTATATATGTAAATCAGGAGTTGAAATCTTTAGAATATTTAAAATTGTGGTCAGTATTAATAGATGGAGTGCGGAAACCAATGGGTCAAGTAAAGTTTACAAATAAACTAGAGATATCTTATTTGAAAAGTCTACTGCCGCATCCATTTTTCATTTATCTAACTTTTGACTCCTGATTGCATTATTCGTGAATTAGTATATTAATTTTATCTATCTTTATGTAAAATATTTTGCTGGTCAAATGCTTGCTTTTGATTGGGAGGTAGGTGAAGACGCAGCTTTTAAAAATCAATAACCAATACAATGAACAGACGTAACTTTATCAACACATCAGTATTAGTGGGTTCGGGCGCGTTGGCCATAGGAGTTTTCTCATCATGCCAAGGTTCCGGTCAAAGCCACCCCAAGCCCAGGCGGAAAAAATCCGAAAGGACAGAAAAAATGCAAGTAGCTTTTGACTCTTTCCATGGCGGCCCCAACAATCTGGCCAAAGTGCAAATGGCCAAGGAACTAGGTGTCAAATATGCTGTAGCAGGCGTTCTGAGTCCCCGCCAACTTGGTTTACCCGAAGGCACCACTCCATGGGACTTAGAATCCTTACAAGCTACCGTAAACGCTTACGAACAACAAGGTCTAAAATTTTGTGTAGTTGAAGGCCCTCCTACCTTAGGTTCACGCACCAAGCTAGCTTTGGAAGGCCGTGATGAAGAAATCAGCAA
>JAVBPN010000126.1:0-6218 GCA_031549585.1 Bacteroidales bacterium | reverse complement strand
ATCGATTGGAAAGATGGTATTTATCGTTTCAGAAACGAGCCATTCCAAAACATTGCTTTAAGGCTTGAAAAGATGTTTGGAATGCAAATACAGGTAGAAGATGAAAAATTGAAAAAAGCCGCTTTTTCAGGGATGTTTACCGAAAGTCATAGTCTAAAGGAAACTCTTGAAATCATTGACATTAGTACTCCTATTGTATATCAAGTAAAAAACCAAACAGTATATATAAAAAGTAAAAAATAAACCTAAACATTAATCTAAAATAAATTTTGCCTATGGAAAAAACCGGAGAAAGTCGACTAAAAAGGGCTGAAAATATTCGCACTATTCCCAGCCCCGATGTTTTCAAATCACTGCCAATCGCTTACAATAGAATTGGTGCATTATTAATTTAAAAACTGTTAAAGTTATGATTTTTTTCAAACATAAGGAGAAACCGACCTTAAGAATTTTATTAATTATGAAATTATCTGTTGTTCTTCTCATGGCATGTTTAATAAATGCCACAGCAAGTGTGTATTCCCAGAATGCCAGGATTTCGCTTAATTGTGAAGGGGTTACTTTAGATAAAGCGCTGAGCAAAATCGAGGAATCATCTGAATTTGTGTTTTTTTATCGGCACGGTACGATCGATAATAATCTTAAAGTGAGCGTTCATGCTCAAGAGCAAAATATCGACGACGTGTTGAAAAGTATGTTCAAGAATACCGATATTGGGTATTCTGTTCGTGATCGTTTGATCGTTTTAGGACCTAAAGAAGAGGTTGCAAGCAGCCCTTTGGTTCAAGCCATTACCATTACAGGTACTATTACCGATGAAGCCGGTATGGCCATGCCGGGTGCCAATGTGGCGGTTAAGGGAACCACTACAGGAGTAATTACCGATATGGAAGGGAAATATTCCATTAATATTCCCAACAGAGATGCTGTTCTCTTATTTTCTTTTATTGGTTATGCTACCCAAGAACTACCAGTAGGTTCACGTACTTCATTAAATGTGGTGCTGATCGAAGAAAGCTCTCAAATCGAAGAAGTTGTGGTAACAGCTTTGGGTATCAAGAGGCAAACTAAGGCATTAAGCTATTCTGCAACCGAAGTAAAAGGGGAAGACCTGGAAAAAACTGCGGAAGTTAATGTCATGAATTCATTGTCAGGAAAGATTGCCGGTGTGAATATCAGCATGCCAGGAACGGGCATTACCGGATCTTCTCAAGTATTGATTCGTGGTAATGCATCGTTAAGCCGTGACAATAACCCTCTTTATATCATTGACGGGATGCAAGTAAACCGGGCTTCTTTTAGCCGGAATAGCCGTGACTATGGTGATGTTTTGAACACCATCAATAGTGATGATATTGAGTCAATCAGTGTGTTGAAGGGTGCGGGCGCAACGGCATTGTATGGTTCTCAAGCTGCTAATGGCGTTGTGTTAATCACTACCAAAAAGGGTGGTAAAAAAGCAGGGCTTGGAGTCACTTATAGTGGGAGCTTCGGTTTGGAACAATATGTGAGCCCATTCAAAAACAGGCAAAAAGAGTATGGTGTAGGGGTTGAAGGGAAAAAATTACCTGATGCCGGTTACACTTGGTCTTATAATGCACATCAGGAATGGGGTGCCAAATATGATGGTTCTCAAGCTTTTTATCCTGATGGAACCACCGAAATTCCTTGGGGATATAGTTACCACGGAGATCCTTGGGATACTTTCATGCGTAACGGGTTATTTATGAATAATGCTTTTGCATTTTCTGGTGGTGGAGACAAGCAGACCTATAGGTTTTCTGTATCTGATATGCGCCAACAATCCCCCATTCCGAATTCGAATATGAACCGTCAAACCATGTCGTTGAATGCAAGTACCATGCTTGGTAAAAGGCTTCAAGTAGACACACGGTTGGATTATTCTACCATGTATACGAAAAACCGTCCGAATACGCAATCTTATGTTTGGACATTGGGCCACATGGCTTCTTTGTGGGATATTGAGTACTTCAAGGGCACAACTTCAAAAATTGGTGCACAAGAAGATGGAAAAATGCTTCCTTGGAGTTCCAATGAATATTACCATAATCCTTATTGGGCATCATATCAAAATGAAGCCAATGACCGGAGGGATCGCGTTAATGGCCTTATATCGGGTAAATTGGATATTACGGATTGGTTATACCTGACAGGAAGAATTGGTACTGATTTTAATGCAACAAAAGCACGTTATGTTGAAGCCTATGGTGCAGCACAGTTTGCTAATGGGACAGGTCAAGTTGAAGAATATACTACTGAATATGTTAGATGGAATGCTGATTATTCTATCGTATTTAACAAAAATCTTGGTGATTTTAATGTGAATGCCATGTTCGGAGGGGCTTATACTCAGTCATCAATGAATAAAGACGGTGTAACCGGAACCAAGTTGACTATTCCGTATTGGGAAGAGGTGGTGAATGGTTCAGTACAAGCGACTAATGTTGATTATAATAAAACTCAAATGAACTCCCTATATGGTAGTGCAGAACTTTCATACAGAAATATGGTTTATTTGACATTTACTGGTCGTAATGACTGGTTTTCTAGTTTAGCTCCGGGAAATAACAGCATCTTTTATCCCAGTGTGGGATTGAGCTATATCTTTAGTCAACAATTCCAAATGCCATCATGGGTATCTTTTGGTAAAGTGAGGGGTTCTTATGCCAAAGTAGGGGGTGGAGCCGATGCTTACATGACCAAATTCAGATATGATATCAATGCATTGGGGTATATGGGATATCCTACGATATCGTTACCAGGTACGCTTCCTAACCCGACTTTGATGCCATTTGATGCAGCTGAATGGGAGGTCGGTATTGATTTACGCTTCTTTAATAACCGTTTTTCTGTTGATTATGCATATTATGATAGAAAAACTACAAATGACATCCTCAATGTAAGTAGACCTGCATCTTCCGGGTATGGTACCTCAACTGTGAACTTGGGTGAAATGAGCAATAAGGGGCATGAAATTGCATTAAGCGTTGTTCCTATTGAAGGTACGCTTACATGGAACATGACCTTTACTTATACGTATAACAAAAGTGAAGTGTTGAATTTAGGAGGTGCTACAGAATTACAAACCACTAGTTCAGATGCTGGGACAACAATAAAACAGATCGTAGGCCAACCATTTAATTCAATAGTTGGATACCGGCAAGATGTTGATCCGGCTTCAGGTCAACCTATTTGGGAGTGGAATTCCTCACGGGCAAAGTGGGCTCCAAAGAGAACAGCAGCTGCCGAAATTTTGGGTACGGGTATCAATCCACATATGGCTAGTGTATCTACTACACTTAGTTACAAAGGCATTGTTCTTGATGCTATGGTTGACGCCAAATGGGGCGCAAAAGTCTTTTCATCTACAGAATATGATATGACGGCTAGGGGCCATAGCAAAAGAACGGCTGAATACCGTGAAACCGGTATTCCTGTTTCCGGTGTATATAAAAACTCTGCCGGTAACTTAGTAGCATTAGATCATGATACGACTATTCCATACACGGGCAATAATTTTGAAGATTATTACCGTTATGGATTTGGAGACCTTATATCTGATTATAATGTGTTCGATGCGTCGTATGTTATGTTGCGTCAATTATCTCTTGGATATACTTTGCCAAAGACCCTGATAAGAAACTGGCCTGTTCAAAATGTAAGGTTCTCACTTGTTGGACGGAATCTTTGGAGTCTTTATAATAAAATACCCAATGGTGATGCTTCAACATTAAATAACGTTGGTACTACCACTGGTATAGAACGTTATATATTGCCAAGAGTACGTAGTTATGCGTTCAATATTAATCTTGCTTTTTAATCATAAAAATTATTTCTGATGAAAAATTCGATATATATATTTGGAATAGCAATCTGTATGTTAGCAGGTATTTCTTCTTGTGATACGGATAAGCTCCATGAAGCCGATGATCCAAAATACTCGGTGACGGATGACAATGTTGATTTAGGTATGATCTTTTCCAATATTGAGGTGCAATATACCCGTAGATCAGCATTGAGTGCGATACGTATTCCTGCAGGAAATACAAAATATTATGCAACGCACTCTACCATTATGCCGGGTGATCGTTATCAATATTATGAATCATATAGCAATGATGCTTGGGATCCATATACCAATGAAGGTAAATGGGCTATTCACCTGATCAGTCTTCTTGAGGCAAAAAATGACCCTGCAATGTCCAACAATATTGCAGTTTTGAAAATTCTCAAAGGGGCTATATTCTCTTGGGTAACGGATGTATATGGTGATGTTCCCTATAGTGAGGCAGGATTAGCTCTTTTAGAAGGGAACTGGTATCCCAAATTTGATACCCAGGAATCCATTTATAAATCCATATTGCCAATGTTGGATGAAGCATGTAGTGCTTTGGATGACAATAAGTCGATGTGGAAAAGTTACGATGTCATTTATAAAGGCGACGTAAAAAAATGGAGAAAGTTTGGATATTCTGTGATGTTGCGTATGGCTATGCGTATGTCAAATGTAGACGCTGCAACAGCCAAAACATATGCAGAGAAAGCCATCGCTGGAGGGGTTATTTTGGCGAATGCCGATAATTTTCAAATCGCATGTCAAGATGGTCAAACATCAGAGAGAAATCCGGTTACTATAGGGATGATTAACAATGACCCTGAAAAGTATTGGAAGTTGGGTGCAGACTTTGTAGATGCATTAAAAGATCAAGATCCGAGGGCTAAAATTATATTTGGTGGTAAGCTAAAATCTACTTACACTGGATTTAAAACAGGTGATATGAATACATTTTGGTCCAATGATGATGCTTGGGTTTATGATATAGATCAACAACAAGGATACCCGCATGGTCAAAGTGTTCAGGTGACCTCATATGAAAATATTCAGAAAAATTATACCAAGCAAAGCCGGTTTATTTTCAGTTATAATTCTCCGGTGATTCGTTTGGGGGCTTATGAAATGTATTTTTGTATGACTAGAGCTGCCGAATTGGGTTGGAATACAGGTGGAAAAACAGCCGCTGAATTGTATGATGCTGGTGTAACAGCCAATATGACCATGTATGATCAATTTGCATCAAATCCAAAAATTACCGATCCCAAGATTACGACAGCCGAAATAGCTGCTTATTTGGCTTATCGGCCATATTCTCCGGATAATTTGTTGCGTGAATTGTGGATTGGCAACTATTTAGATCCGTTCCAAGGATGGTTTTATCTCCGTCAATGGGGCCCGGATTTGACTCCAAATATTGCTGGTATGACTATGCCGCGTCGTTATGCTTACATTGCTTCGGAAGGAACCAGAAATCCGGACAATTATAACAAGGCATTGCAGCAAATGAATATGCCGTTGGATGTTAGCTTTCAAAACCAACAATTTTATAGGACTTGGTGGGACGTAAGGCCCTAATGATTAGGATTTAGCTAAAATTAAAGTTTCTCACACTGGAGGAGGATTCTGATGTGGGAAACTTTATAAAATTTATATGCAAATCAGGAGTTGAAATCTTTAGAATATTTAAAATTGTGGTCAAACTTAATAGATGGAGTGCGGAAACCAATGGGTCAAGTAACGTCTACAAACAAACGAGGTATCTTATTCGGGAAGTCTGCTGCCGCATCCATTTTTCATTTATCTAACTTTTGACTCCTGATAGCATATTCGTGAATTAATGTTTTGATAATTATCTTTTATCAATAAGAAGATTTAGTGATTAATAAATTCATTAATTTTACAAGTGAATTTTATCAATCTTTCTTAAAATTTGTAATATCAGAAAAATGAACAGACGCAACTTTATCAACACATCAGTATTAGTGGGTTCAGGGGCATTAGCGACAGGGGTTTTGGCCTCATGTCAAGGCTCAGGCCAAAGCCAACCCAAGCCCAGACGGAAAAAATCCGAAAGAACAGAAAAAATGAAAGTGGCCTTTGATTATTTTTACGGCGGTCCCAACAATCCAGCCAAAGTGCAAATGGCCAGAGAATTAGGCGTCAAATATGCAGTAGCCGGCGTTTTGAGTCCCCGCCAACTTGGTTTACCCGAAGGCACCAATCCATGGGACTTAGAATCCTTACAAGCTACCGTAAACGCTTACGAACAACAAGGTCTAAAATTTTGTGTAGTTGAAGGCCCTCCTACCTTAGGTTCACGCACCAAGCTAGCTTTGGAAGGCCGTGATGAAGAAATCAGCAA
>JAVBPN010000108.1:0-20838 GCA_031549585.1 Bacteroidales bacterium | reverse complement strand
ACGATCCGGCTTTCTGGATAGAATATATTCTTGGGAAGACCAACATAGATTTAACTCTCTCCGGCCATACACACGGGATGCAAATGGGGCTTAGGCTTGGGAAAGCCCAATACAGCCCGGCAAGTGTCAGGTATAAATATTGGTCGGGGTTATATCATGAGCAAAATCAATATTTATATGTAAATCGAGGGTTGGGAGTGATTGGTTTTCCGGGAAGAATTGGAATGTCGCCCGAAATAACGGTTATTGACTTGAAAAAAGCTTATTGATTTCCGATCTTAGCGATCTTATAAATAAATCATCTATTTATGTATTTACACATTTGATACTTATATCTATTGAATTAACAGGTATTTGCAAATATTCAATGTGCAATATTCAATTATCAATTATCAATTATATAAATGATGCATGTTACAGCAAAAAAATCTTTAGGGCAACATTTTTTGACCGACAAAAATATATCGGCGCGGATTGTTTCATCATTGAAAGCTGATGGAATTAAACAGGTGATAGAAGTTGGCCCGGGTATGGGAGCGCTTACGCCATTTCTTCTGGAAGAAACCCGTTTTGAAACCCGCTTTGTGGAGATTGACCGGGAAGCTGCCCAATATTTAACAGAACATTATCCATCCATAAAAGAAAAATTAATTGTTGCTGATTTTTTGCGCTATCCTTTAGATCAGTATTATAATGAGCCGATAGCCATTATTGGGAATTTCCCATACAACATTTCCACACAGATCTTTTTTAAGATATTGGATTATCGGAATATTGTCCTTGAAGTAGTGGGTATGCTGCAAAAAGAGGTTGCCGAACGGATTGCAGCCCCTCCGGGATCAAAAACATATGGTATCACGAGTGTTTTGTTACAAGCATTTTATAATATCGAGTACTTATTTACCGTACATGAACATGCCTTTTCTCCTCCACCCAAAGTGAAATCGGGCGTAATCCGACTTACACGGAATCATGTAACCGAATTGCCTTGCGATGAAAAATTATTTATTCAGGTAGTCAAAACAGCATTCAATCAACGACGTAAGATGCTAAGCAATTCCTTGAAAAGCCTTTTGTCCGGGCGAACCATCGACCATCCTCTAATGACCAAACGTCCGGAACAACTCAGCGTGAATGAGTTTGTTGAATTGACCGGATATGTGAAAAATATCCATCAGGTACAATAAATTTGACAGTTTTCAGGACTTGTTGGGGCTTTTGCCGCTTTCATTTTATTCACTACATTTGTACAGAACAACCAAGTACAGCATTTCATGAAAGATGCTTTATTGCAAAAAAGGGCGGATATTATTTCCAGCCACATCGACGACGAGGTGGTCATGATGAGCATTGAATCGGGCGAATATTACGGCTTAAATCCGGTTGCCAGCCGGATATGGGAAATTCTCGAAACACCATATTCTTTTCAGCAATTGATAGATATCTTATTAAAGGAATTTGATGTGGATAGGGAAAAATGCGAAAAAGACGTGCAGACATTCTTGAACCAAATGATTAAAAAGAAATTAATCGTTTACGTGTGATTTTTCTTTTTATCAAATAGTAACCACAAAACTAAAAAACATGAGAAACATTATTTCTGATACACAAATCTTGGCTGTTCCGGGTAAAAAACATGTTGTGGCTAATTTTGATGCCTGTTATACGGAGAATATCGATAAGCAAAATGCAGAACTGCTGTTATCTGAAAATATCGACGCATTAACAAAAATACAGGATAAGTTGTATGCTGACAATCGTTATGCGGTATTGCTGATATTCCAAGCTATGGATGCAGCAGGCAAGGATGGTACGATCAAACATGTGATGTCCGGCATCAATCCGCAAGGATGTCAGGTATATTCATTCAAGCAACCGTCGAATGAAGAGTTGGATCACGATTATGCTTGGCGTACATACAAATGCTTGCCGGAACGTGGCCGGATTGGTATTTTCAACCGGTCGTATTATGAAGAAGTATTGGTTACGCGGGTGCATCCTGAAATTGTTCTCCGCCAAAACTTACCGGGCACTCATTCGGTTGAGGATATTGATGAAAAATTTTGGAAACGCCGCTATCGTCAAATAAACGACATGGAACGTCATTTGTCGGAAAATGGGACGGTGATCCTTAAGTTCTTTTTGAATGTTTCCAAAGATCAGCAAAAACGCCGTTTTCTAAAGCGAATTGATGATGAGAAAAGAAATTGGAAATTCTCGCTTTCCGATTTGAAGGAGCGGGAACATTGGGATGACTATATGAATGCATATTCAAATATGCTAACCAACACATCGACCGAATTCGCGCCTTGGTACGTGATTCCTGCCGACCGTAAATGGTTTATGCGCTATGCTGTGGGACAAATTATTGTCGAACGGCTAACTGAATTGGATTTGAAATATCCCAAATTGGATGCGGCAGGATACAAAATGCTGAAAGAAGCGCAAAGTATACTCAATGCGGAGAAATAATGGAGAGTGACGTATTGATTGTAGCAGCGACTAGAGCGGAAATAGAGCCGTTGTTGGGCCGTTTGGAAAATATACATCAAGAATCACAGTTTTTGTTTCGCGGAGTTTTATATGGTATTCCAATAGACTTATTGATTACGGGCATAGGCGCTGTTGCTACTACGTTTCAGCTAACAAAAAAGCTAAGTTGTGGACTTCGATATCGGTTAGCCATATCTGTGGGCATTGCCGGAAGTTTTACTGAAAAGATTCGTATAGGAGAGGTCATTCAGATTACCAGCGATTGTTTTGCTGATTTAGGCATTGATGACCGGGGTGTTTTTCGCACATTAACAGAAGCCGGATTAAGTGAAAATTTTCAGCTTTTAAAAAATCCATTGCCTTTGCAGACCAAACATCAATGCGTAAACGGGATTACTGTGCAAACGGCAAGCGGCAGTACTGAACGTATCAAGCAATTGGTGGAAATGTTTCAGCCACAAGTGGAAACTATGGAAAATGCTGCGTTCTTTTATGTGTGCAGCGCGTTGCAAGTTCCTTTTGCTTCATTCCGTTCCATATCCAATATGGTTGAGCCACGCAACAAAGCTCATTGGAATATCTTGGAAGCCATACGTGTATTGAATGAACATTTATGTGGTTTGTTTGAAGGAAAATCCCTGGATATTTAGAAGTATATAGCTATAGAAAAACGAGGTGGTAGTTAACGATCATGTTGTTATATTTGTTTTTCTTCATTCTTTTTTGTCGCCCAAAAAAGAATCAAAAAATGCTTGACAAAATAAACGCGCGCCGCCTAACGGCTTCGCTTGAACGGAATTTTGTCGAAAAGGTATGCTTCGCATGGATAAATCGGGCTACGCCCGAAGTTTCTCGGTAAACGTCACTCTACATCTTTTCCTTCATTCTACATAAATCATCTTTTTTGTCATTCCACCATCTACAACAAAATTTTGTCCGGTAATAAATTGTGATTGATCGCTTAATAGAAACCAAGCGGTCTCTGCAATATCTTCCACTTTTCCCACCCTGCCACAAGGATGTTGTGCATGGTCAGATTGAGAAAGGGTCTCGTAATGATTCACCTCAACCCATCCGGGGCTGATGCAATTTACCCTGGTTTTAGGGCCAAGGCTGATCGACAAAGCATGTGTCAAAGCGACAATTCCTCCTTTGGATGCGCCATACGCTTCTCCATGTGGCTCAGACATCAATGCCCGTGTTGATGCAATATTCACAATCGAAGAACCTTCGGTAAGCAAATGCTTCCCATATTTCACCATGTAAAAAATGCTACTTAAATTGACGGCAAGTATCCGGTTCCATGTTTCGATACTCATATCATCTATGCTTTGAAATTGGCTGATGCCAGCATCATTGACCAAATAGTTGATTTGTTGGATAGAAGATACGGCTTTCTTGACTTCTTCGGGAATACCAACATCGCATAAATGTTTGGTAAGGCGGGATTTATCTTCGGGATATTCTAATTCTGAAAGATAACGTTCATTAGCATCCAATACAATTACATGGCAACCGTTTGCCAATAACTTCCAAGCGATGGCTTTCCCGATTCCATGGGCTCCTCCGGTGACTACTGCTGTTTTCATATTCAGACATAATTTGTTGTGACAAAAATAAAGAAAACGATATATACATCAATAAACTATAATTGAGGATAAAATAGCAAACTTTACATGTTGAATTATTGACATATTTTGCTAATTCACATGCTTTAATGTACTTTTGTATATTTTGATGGTGATATATGATATTATTGTCATTTCTTTCTCTGCGGATAACGGATGTCATTGACATACTCTTTGTAGCATATTTGCTGTATCAGTTATATATGCTTACAAAAGATACGTTAGCAATCAATATTTTCGTAGCTATTTTCGGGATTTTCTTGTTTTGGTTGCTTGTCAGGACACTGAATATGCAGCTTACAGGAGCCATTTTACAACAAGTATTTAGTGTTGGGGCTATTGCGTTGGTCGTTTTGTTTCAACCGGAGATACGACGCTTTTTGGGGAATCTTGGAACCAAATACCGATCGCGAAATAAATTGATGTTCGATCGCTTTTTTTCCTCCAATACACATCTGTTAGCTAACGTGAAAATTAAGTCGATAGCACGGGCTTGTGTGCGAATGAGTGAATCGAAAACAGGAGCATTGATCGTAATTTCGCGTACTACTTCTTTGAGAACATACGCCGAAACAGGTGATATCATTGATGCCATCACCTCAAGCCGCTTATTAGAAAATATTTTTTTCAAAAATACGCCACTTCATGATGGTGCTGTGATTGTTGAGAAAGACCGGATACATGCAGCTAGGTGTATTCTTCCGGTTTCAGAAAATCGAAATTTGCCGGCAAACTTAGGGCTTCGACACCGGGCAGCATTAGGTGTTACAGAGAATACGGATGCTATGGCGATTGTTGTTTCCGAAGAAACAGGTAATATTTCTGTTGCCGATCATGGCATTGTATATGAAAACATTTCGAAAAATGAACTGATGCAAAAATTAGAAGTGTTGGTTACTACAGCTGATAACGAATAAAATACAAATTCGAGTAAAATGACAGAATCCATAAAGAAAAGTATCAGAGAATCTAAAACTGCGCGATGGACCGCATTGGCTATTGTGTCGTTTACCATGATGTGCGGTTACTTTATGACCGACGTGATGGCTCCACTGAAGCCCATGCTTGAATCAACCTTAGGGTGGGATAGCGAGAATTACGGATTATTTACCAGTGCATACGGATGGTTTAATGTTTTCTTCCTGATGCTCTTTTTCGGAGGGTTGATCCTCGACAAGATGGGCGTGCGTTTCACAGGCATCCTGTCCTCAGGATTGATGGTGATCGGGGCTGTCATTAAATATTGGGCTATATCTGATGTAACGCTTCAAGCCTCGACTTGGCATTTTTTATGGTGGACAGCAGATATGCAAGTGTGGATGGCAAGCTTAGGTTTTGCCATTTTTGGCGTAGGGGTTGAGGTAGCTGGGATTACAGTTACTAAAATCATTGTCAAATGGTTTCATGGAAAAGAGATGGCTTTGGCAATGGGCTTGCAGGTGGCTATGGCACGTGTCGGGACATTGATGGCTATGCTATTCTCAAAACGGATTGCCGACCATTTCGGTTTGGTATCCACACCCATATTATTGGCATTGGTGTTGTTGTGTATCGGATTAATCGCTTTTCTGGCATATGTAGTAATGGATGTAAAGTTAGACCGTTCGGAACCTGCTTCGGTGGCAGCATCAGAAGAAGATCCGTTCCGTTTGTCGGATATCGGGGTAATATTTCGCAGCAATGGGTTTTGGCTAATAGCGTTACTTTGCGTTTTATTTTATTCTGCCGTTTTTCCATTTTTGAAATATGCACCAGACCTGATGGTAAATAAATTCCATATAGAAGATTTTACGTTATTTGGCATCAACATGAAGTCAGGTGATATACCAGCATTACTTCCTATCGGTACTTTAATATTGACACCTTTCTTTGGTAATTTGTACGATCGTGTCGGGAAGGGGGCAACCATCATGATTATTGGTTCATTCATGATCATAATTATACATGCATTATTTTCAATTCCGGCATTAAATGAGGTTTGGATAGCATTCGCGTTATGTATATTGCTTGGGGTAGCATTTTCGCTTGTTCCTTCGGCAATGTGGCCATCCGTACCGAAGATTATTCCGCACAAACAGTTAGGAACCGCTTATTCATTGATATTTTGGATACAAAATATTGGTTTAATGTGTGTGCCTTATTTAATAGGGTGGGTGTTGGATAAGTATTGTATTGTTGGACAAAAGGATGTAGCAGGTAAAATGCAAAACATATATGATTATACGCTTCCAATGATTATCTTTACTTCATTCGGTTTAGCTGCGTTATTGATAGCCATGTTACTCAAACGGGAGGATAAACGAAAAGGTTATGGTTTGGAAGCGCCAAATATCCAGGCAGAATGATGCAGATTTATAACAAAAAATAAAAAGTCACCATTATCATTTTACGAACGAATTTATTATCAATTTCAAATAATTATGAAAAATTTATCTTGTCTGTTACTCATTATTTTCTTTTGCATTTCTTGCGAATGTGAGAAAAAGAAACCGCAATCCTTTAATTATAGCCCTAATTTTAAAGCACTCCAAGTTGATCAGGAAAGGATTTCAAGAATAGATAATCTTTTACAGGAACAAATTGACAAAGGAATCCTTCCGCATGTGCTTACATTTGTCGCCAAAAATGGCGAAGTAATTCACCATAAGGCATTCGGATGGAAAGACATGGAAAACCAAGTCGCTCTAGAGCAGGATGACATATTTCGCATGTACTCGCAAACTAAAGCAATTGTCACAGTTGCCCTGATGACCCTTTTCGAACAAGGCAAATTCCAACTTGACGATCCTGTATCCATGTACATTCCTGAAATGACTGATCAAGTCAGGGACGGCATGTTAAATGATACGACTTTTAAAACCCGTAAGGCCGTGTCTCCGGTAAGAATACGTCACATATTAAGCCACTCATCGGGCATTACAGGCCTAAGGAGAAACAGGAATGCTCCACCATACGAAACCTTGGACGCTTATGTAAAAGATTTGGTAAAAGCACCTTTGGTTTTTGATCCGGGCACAGAATGGAATTATAATCCTTCTTCTGATGTTATGGCTTATTTGGTCGAATATTTTTCCGGCAAGCCCTTACAGGAATATCTTCAAGAAACTATTTTTGATCCGCTTGACATAAAGGATATGGCATATTTTTATGACTCTTCCTATAAATCACGTTTTGTCAATATATACAGGGAAAGTAATGGTAAAATGGAACCAGTTGAGATGTGGAGTGGCCGTAATCCTTTCTCTGACGATAGACGCTATGCCGGAGGAGCGAGTGGATTAAACGGAACCATAGAAGGATATGCCCGTTTCTGTCAGATGATCTTGAACTATGGCGAATTCAATGGACATAGAATTTTGGGACGTAGAACGGTTGAGATGATGGCAAAGGATCAGCTTGTACACCCTAATAGTGGTGGTAATGATTTTTATTTTGGCCTTGGATTCGAGATTTATCCTGAGAAAGAAACCGTAAGGGACTATATTCCCAGCTTTACACCTATGGTATCTCCAGGATCCTTATCATGGGGCGGAATGGCAAATACCGATTACATTATTGATCCTAAAGAAGGGTTGATTATATTGCTTTACACAAACCGCGTACCCGATACCAAAATTTGGGAGAAATTTATAAATACAGTATATCAGGTGCTCGAATAGTAAGAAAATGTTATCTTCAAAAGCCATACAAATTTATCTGTATGGCTTTTTTGATTTATCTTATAGCTTTTTCTTTACTTCTACTTCCTGATATCCTTCGATGATATCACCGATCTTCAAGTCGTTAAAGTTTTGAATATCTAATCCGCACTCGTATCCGGTACCAACATCCTTGACATCGTCCTTGAAGCGTTTTAATGATCCCAATTCGCCGGTATGAATTACGATACCATCGCGAATGATACGGATTCGGGTGGTACGGGTGATTTTACCTTCACGTACTACGCAACCTGCAATGGTGCCGACCTTGCTGATTTTAAATACCTCACGTATTTCGAGGGTTGCAATGATTTCTTCTTTGATTTCCGGAGAGAGCATTCCTTCCATAGCGGACTTGATCTCTTCAATGGCATCATAGATGATCGAATAGATGCGTACATCAATTTGTTCCTGTTCGGCCATTCTTCGAGCACTTTGCGATGGGCGAACTTGGAAACCAACAATAATAGCGTTGGATGCTGCCGCTAAAGAAATATCAGATTCGGAAATTTGTCCGACTGCTTTGTGGATTACGTTTACCTGAATTTCAGGTGTAGAGAGTTTAATCAATGAGTCAGACAAGGCTTCAACAGACCCGTCGACGTCACCTTTCACAATAACATTCAACTCTTGGAAATTTCCAATCGCTATACGGCGTCCGATTTCATCGAGTGTAATATGTTTCTTGGTACGCATTCCTTGTTCGCGTTGCAATTGACTGCGTTTGGTCGCAACATCACGCGCTTCACGGAAATCATCCATTACATTAAACGTGTCACCGGCTTGTGGAGCGCCATCTAAGCCCAATATTAATGCAGGAGTTGATGGGCCGGCTTCTTCAATTCTTTGATTACGCTCATTGTACATTGCCTTGACGTGTCCGGCATAACATCCGGCTAAAACAACATCTCCTGTATGCAATGTGCCATTTTGAACCAAAATGGTAGCAACATATCCACGTCCCTTATCCAACGAGGACTCAATCACAGAGCCCATTGCGTTCTTATTTGGATTGGCCTTTAATTCGAGCATTTCAGCCTCCAATAATACCTTTTCCAGCAACAAGTCAATATTAAGGCCGGCTTTGGCTGATATCTCTTGAGATTGATATTTACCACCCCATTCTTCCACCAAATAGTTCATTTGGGCAAGTTCTTCTTTTACTTTATCGGGATTGGCATCAGGTTTATCAATCTTATTGATGGCAAAAACAATAGGAACTCCTGCTGCCGAAGCATGGTTAATTGCTTCGACGGTTTGCTGTTTGACACCATCATCGGCAGCAACAACAATAATGACAACGTCGGTTATCTTAGCTCCGCGAGCGCGCATGGCCGTGAAAGCTTCGTGGCCAGGCGTATCTAAGAAAGTGATATGCCGTCCATCTTCTAATTTGACGCTGTATGCACCGATATGTTGTGTGATACCACCGGCTTCACCGGCGATCACATTTGCATTACGAATGTAATCCAACAATTTTGTTTTTCCATGGTCAACGTGTCCCATTACAGTGACAATTGGCGGACGCGGTTTGAGGTCTTCTTGAGCGTCTTTTTCTTCAATCACATTGTCTTGCAAATCCACACTGATGAATTCGACTTTGTAATTGAATTCATCAGCCACCAAAACCATAGTTTCAGCATCCAACCTTTGGTTGATAGAAACAAATAAACCCATATTCATACAAGTGGCAATTACTTGCGTAACGGGTACATTCATCAATGATGCCAATTCGTTGACCGAAACAAACTCAGTTACTTTTAAGATGTTCTTGTCGCGTTGCAATTGTTCCTCTTCTTCCATCATCCTTTGGCTGAAGGCGTCCCTTTTGTCCCGACGATATTTTGAACTCTTTGATTTTGTTGTTTTTGAAGTGAGTCTTGAAAGAGTTTCTTTGATTTGCTTTTGTACTTCTTCTTCGTTCACTTCTACATGAAGCGATTTCTTATTTTTCTGTTTGGATTGTCCGTGATCGGCTTTTTTCAAGCCTTTATCTCCGACAACAATTCTCTCTTTGTCTTTACGGATTCTTTTCCTTTTCTTTTTAGCTTCGTCATCCGGTTCAACTTTCTTCAACTCGATTTTCCCAACAACTGTAGGCCCAGCTAACTTGACATTAGTTTTAATAATATCAAGGCGAGGAGCTTCATTGCTGGAATCAGATGGTTTGTTTGCCGTATCTTCAGTGTCTTGTGGCTCTTCGGCAGATGGTGTAGCAATGCTTGCTTTATATTGTTGAGTACGTTCTTTCCTTTCTTTTTCAAGCTGTTGCTTTGTCTTTTTTACCGGACGGGTGCGTTGGTTCAATGCGTCCAAATCAATCTTTCCAACCACCTTAATATCGGCATCGATTGGTTCTTGTTCTACAAGGCGCTCCGGATCACTTTGTTCTTCCGGTTGTGTTTCCGGCTCTTTAACAGCAACGACTTCTTCAACGCCAGCATCTGTTATTTCCGGTTGTTCTTTTTTTGCTGGCGGAGTAGGTTTTTCAGGCACCTCTTCCGGTTCGTTTTTGGTTTTTTTCCCTTTTTTGAGGGAGTCGATGTCAATTTTTCCGACAATTTTAATTTCCGACTCTTTGGGTTCACTGAATAATGCAGCCTGAGCAGTAGAACCCGATGTTGTATCTTTGATTAAAACTTCATGTTCGTTATCTTCGTCTTCAGATTTATTGTGCGAAACATGATCGGTGGAAAGTTCAATGGTTTCTTTCTTTTCTCTGAGTCCGCGCAAATTGACTCGTTCTGATTCTTTTTTAGCTGTGATATCCGATGTAAATTCTTTTGATAACAGGGAGTATAGCTCTGAACCTATTTTTGAGTTCGGGTTTGCATCAATATCATGCCCTTTTTTCTTGAGAAAATCCACAATCGTGGAAATCCCCACATTAAACTCACTCGCTACTTTACTTAACCTGATCGCTTTTACTTCTGACATAAAATATTGATTTCTATTTCTAAATTGGTTTTGATATTACAACCGCTGGCCATAATATACTCACCTGATTATTTCCTGAATTTTATAAACTAGTCCATTGTGCTGCAATTAAAGTTTTACATGACAATGTTTTTCCATTATTCAAATTCTGAGGCAAGAATACGCGTCACTTCCCGGATTGTTTCCTCTTCGAGATCTGTTCTCTTTACCAGATCTTCTATGGGCAATTCCAATACACTTTTAGCTGTATCGCAACCAATCCGCTTGAATTCTTGGATGATCCATTCATCTATTTCGTCGGAGAATTCGTCCAAATCGACGTCTTCTTCTATTTCCTCTGCTTCGCGGTATACATCAATTTCGTATCCGGTCAATTGGCTTGCCAGCTTAATATTAGAACCTCCTTTACCAATCGCTAATGATACTTCATTGGCTTTAAGGAATACTTCAGCGTGCTTTTCAGCCTCGTTGACTTTAATCGACATTACTTTTGCCGGACTTAATGCCCGCGTAATGTACAACTGTATGTTTGTGGTAAAATTAATTACATCAATATTTTCATTGCGTAATTCACGAACAATGCCATGTATCCGTGATCCCTTCATACCGACGCATGCTCCTACCGGATCAATGCGGTCGTCATATGACTCTACGGCAACTTTGGCTTTTTCGCCCGGTAAGCGTACTACGTTCTTAATTGTGATCAACCCGTCAAAAATTTCTGGAACTTCAAGTTCAAAGAGCCGTTCTAAGAAAACAGGCGATGTCCTTGATAAGATAATCAACGGATTATTATTCTTCATTTCAACGCGAAGCACTACTGCTCGCAAAGTGTCACCTTTGCGGTAATGGTCGGATGGTATTTGTTCTGTTTTTGGCAGGATCAATTCGTTGCCGTCATCGTCGAGCACCAATATTTCACGTTTCCATATCTGGTAAACTTCTCCTGTGATGATATCTCCGATGCGGTCTTTATACTTGGCATAAATGTTTCCCTTTTCCAATTCCATGATTCGGGAAGACAAGTTTTGTCGTAATGCCAAAATAGAACGGCGTCCAAAGTCGGCCATTTTTACTTCGTCCGTCACGTCTTCACCGACTTCATAATCTTCGTCGATTTTTCTGGCTTCGGTAAGGGAAATTTGTATGTTGGGATCGGTCAATTCCTCGTCGGCAACCACTTCCCGATTTCTCCATATTTCAAAGTCCCCTTTATCTATATTGATAATGATGTCAAAATTTTCATCTGTCCCGTATTTCTTTGCCAAAGTACTGCGAAATACATCTTCGAGCACGCTCATCATGGTAGCCCTGTCGATATTTTTCAGTTCTTTAAATTCCGCAAAGGTGTCCAATAATCTTAAATTTTCCATTGTCAAAATTGACTTAAAAAGTGATCGTAACTTTTGTTGCTTTTATATCGTTAAAGTTTAAAATGATGGTTTGTGTGACAAGTTTTGCCCGCTTATCTCCTTCATTTTTAACTTTTGCTTTTGTTTCCAGCACAATGCCTTGTTCATCTACTTGTTGCAATATCCCGTTCAATTTTTGCCCGTCTTTCTTTACCACGTCAACCGTTCTTCCGCAGTTTTTTTGATATTGCTCTATTACTTTGAAGGCTTCGGTCAAGCCGGGAGAAGAAACTTCTAATTCGAAATCTTCTACTTCCCTATCCAAACTACTCTCAATAGCTTGACTAATGCGAATACATTCCTCGATGGTAATTCCGTCGGGTGTATCTACTTCCACGACAATTTTATTGGCGGCATCGACCCGGATATCAACCACAAAAATAGGCAACCCGTCTATGACAGGTATAATGATGTCCCTAATTGTTTCTTTTGATATCATGCTCTGATATTAAAAAGGTGGGAGATTTTCCCCCACCTTCCCTTTTTCCTTTAAAAAGTGCAAATGTAATATATTTTTTAGAAATACAAACTCATTGCTTGCTTTTTCTATAAAACAAATTAGATTTATGTTCCAAAATTTAGGTTTATTAAAATTAATTTTGTAAAAAGTGATTGATCGCTTATCTTTGTTTTCGTTTTATTTTCAACCTAAAAAACTGTCAATCTCATGAATGAAGAAGAAGTTCAATTATATTTAGACGATGCTACAGAGAAAATGGAAAAAGCGTTGAAGCATTTATCTGCCGAATTGTTGAAACTTCGTGCCGGAAAGGCAAGTCCTCAAATGCTTGATGGTATTTTGGTTGATTATTATGGAACGATGACGCCTCTTCAACAGGTAGCAAGTATTAATACTCCTGATGCACGTAGTATTGTAATACAACCATGGGAAAAGAAAGTGATCGATGCGATTGAAAAAGCCATATTTGCCGCCAATATCGGGTTAACGCCTGGCAATAATGGTGAAACGGTTCGATTAAACATCCCGCCATTGACAGAAGAACGTCGTAAATCTTTGGTGAAACAAGTAAAAAACGAAGGAGAAAATGCCAAAATCAGTGTGCGGAACGCTCGAAGAGAATCTATTGAAGAATTCAAGAAAATGATCAAAAATGGATTGTCTGAAGATATGGCCAAAGATGCTGAAGAAAGAGTACAGAAAATAACAGATAAATATTACAAAAAGGTTGATGAGATTTTAGAGAAGAAAGAAACTGAAATCATGACAGTTTGAGTTTCTTCTACGCATCAACTATTTTTAACTAAAACCATATTATCGTGGATTTAATAAAGCACGTACGTAATTTTTTGTCGGAAAACCCATCAGTGATTATTCCGGGATTAGGACGTTTTGTAGCTGTTGATAAACCGGCAGAAATACAAGGGGCAATTGTGATTCCTCCCTATCGGACCATTCAGTTTGATATTACAGAAGATGTGGATGACGGAAAATTGGAAATATATATTGCTCAATTAGAAAATGTTGATAAAGAGCAAGTCAAAGAAGAGCTCGATGATTTTTATAATAAGCAGATCAAACACAAACTGGCAAGTGGAAAAAATGTTGCACTATCCGGATTGGGTATATTGAGTGTCGATAAACTTGGTAATATACTTTTTGAGCCGGATAATGATTTGCGAATTGATAGGAAAGACACCTTTGGGCTTGACCCGATTGATCTTTCCGGTACGGGTGCGGCGCAGCCGGTTGTTGAAAAAAAGGTTGCGGAAGTATCAGCTGTTCCTGTAGAAAAAGTGGAACCGGTAAAACAAGCAGAATCAGTAAAACAAGACACCGAAAGTCTTTTTGATACGCAAAAAATGCGTGTTCGCGAGAATACAGAAAGGCGTGCACAACCTGCTGTTGAAAAACAAGAACCACCGGTAAATCCTGCTAAAACAGTTGCCAAACCAACGCCGAAACCGGTTCAAAAAAAGAAGACCAATACTTCATCTACAGTTTTTCCTGTATGGTTGGTGGTTGTTTTATTGGGTACGGCGGCATTGGGAGTAGGTTTCTATTTCTTATATCCGGTATTAATGGGTTCTGGTAGTCAGTCAAGTGTGGCTGTTGCTACATTGCCTAAAGATAATGTCGAACCAGAAAAAACGAAAATTCCGGATGAAATAGTTCCAGTAGAACCATCAAAACAATCATCTCAACCATCGCAAACAACACAGCCCAAGACAACAGCGCAATCGACAAAGAATTCGCAATCCTCACAGGCATCGTCATCTGTTCGCGCTGGAAGTGTTGGACAAGGACGTTATTTGCTGATTGTTGGAAGTTTTAATACAACAGTCCGTGCTGAGAGGTATGGGAAATTTTTGGAACAATCGGGGATCAATTACGAAGTTATTGACTTTGGCGGTGGTAGGGTGAGAGTAGCTGTTGAAAGTACCGATGATATCCATGATGCATACAATCGTTTGAACCGCATCAAAAAGCAGCCATACTGCTCTGGTGTTTGGGTGTTGAAACGATAACTTGGTTTATCCGATATATGTATTCATTGGTTATTTGGTTGTTTGCGGGAATCGTTCGTTTGGTTGCCTGTTTTGGAAACAAAAAAGCCAAACAATTAGCTGCGGGACAGAAAACTGTATGGAAGGAAATAGCTGAAAAACTACCTCCGGATGGACAAAAGATATGGATTCATTGTGCTTCGGTGGGGGAATTTGAACAAGGCCGCCCATTAATTGAAGATATCAAAGCCAACTATCCGCAATATAAAATTATTGTCACTTTCTTTTCTCCGTCGGGCTACACACTACGTAAGGATTATCCGCAAGCAGACGGTGTTTTTTATCTCCCTTATGATACCCGGCGCAATGCCAAGCGTTTTGTTCAACAGGTCAATCCGGAAAAGATTTATTTCATTAAATATGAATTTTGGCGCAATTATTTGCGCGTCATCAAAAAACGCAGTATACCTTTCTATTTGGTATCTGCCAATTTTAGGCCCAATCAGGCTTTTTTCAAATGGTATGGAGGTTGGTATCGAAAGCTGCTGACTGCATTTACCCACCTCTTTGTGCAAAACCAAACTTCAAAAGATTTGCTCGGAAAGATTGGATTCAACAATGTAACAGTAACAGGCGATACCCGTTTTGACCGTGTGTGCCGGATTGTGGATCATGCACGTTTATTGCCCGAAATAGAAAGATTTGTACAAGGCCAACCATGTGTTGTAGCTGGTAGTACTTGGCCTGCGGATGAAAAATTATTGGTTGAATATATCAATTCAGAAAAACGGCTGATTAAATGGATCATTGCTCCGCACGAAATGCATGAATCGCAATTTAAGGCATTGGAAGAATCGGTTAAACTCAAATCAGTGCGGTATTCTCAGATAGACCAAGTAATGCCGGATGATTATCAGCTTTTGATTATTGATAATATTGGGATGTTGTCATCATTATACCGCTATGGGGCAATTGCATACATCGGTGGTGGCTTTGGCAAAGGAATACATAACACGCTTGAGGCTGCGGCTTATGGCATACCCGTATTATTTGGTCCGGCATATAAAAAATTTCAGGAAGCGGTTGATTTGGTTGCGATAGGTGCTGCTTTTCCTATAAAAAATGACCAAGAGTTATACCAACAAATGAATTTGTTGTTGACTGATCCGGTTCTGCGATCCAAAGCAGGTGATGCGGCCGGTGAATTTGTTGCATCCGGACGCGGAGCTACCCAGAAAGTATTACAACTGAGTTTTGGGGAATAAAAAAGACTTTCTTAATCCGGTCATTATTTTTTCAACGGGTTATTTTGCCGTGCATATCCGGATTCTGTTTTTTACTTCTTTTTTACGTGCTGTAAAACAACTATCTTTGCAGTTTATAGATAAATATGGAGCATTCAGAACAATCCATATCTTCCGTGCAAATTGGTATGACTTTCGGTGCTATCACCGGAGGTTTGATGATTGGCGTACCAGCCTTACTCAGTTTTTTACCGGCTTTGGCACAAGCCGGCGAATTAGCTGTTTATATGTTTGGAATTTATTATGCGATCAGGCGTTACCAAAGGGGATTTTTGGAAAAAATCAATTTTCTTCAGGCAATGAAAGTCGGGATGTTGACAGTATTGTTTACCTCTATTATTGTTGCTTTCTATAGTTACATCATGGTTACGATGGATCCTTCAAATCTTGATGCATATACATCGCTTTTTGAAACATCTTTGAAATCTATGAACTTGCCTTCTGAGCAAGCATCCAGTATGGTAGATCAACTCAAACAATTGATGTCTCCAGCATTTTTTGCTCTTATTATGTGGCTTTCCAATTGTTTTCTAGGGAGTATTTTAGCTTGTATTTGTTCCATCCTTAAAATCACCCTCAAATGATCGACATATCAGTTGTTGTTCCTTTATTCAATGAAGTAGATTCTATTCCGGAACTTTTGGTATGGGTCAAACGGGTGATGGACGAACATCGGTATTCTTATGAAATCATCATGGTGGATGATGGTAGCCGCGATGGCTCGTGGAATGTCATAGAGGAACAAGCCGTGCAAGATTCACATATTCATGCAATTCGTTTCCGTCGTAATTATGGTAAGTCGGCTGCTTTATTTTGCGGATTTAAAAAAGCGTCGGGTGAGGTGGTGATTACTATGGATGCCGATTTGCAGGATAGTCCCGATGAAATTCCCGGATTATACCAAATGATCAAAGAAGAAGATTACGATATGGTATCCGGATGGAAGAAAAAACGGTACGATTCGACATTGGCCAAAAACTTACCGTCGAAACTATATAATGCCACCGCAAGGAAACTCACAGGGCTTAAGCTGCACGATATGAACTGCGGCCTTAAAGCATATAAAAATGAAGTAGTCAAAAATATTGAAGTTTATGGCGAGATGCATCGGTATATTCCTGTATTGGTGAGTAGAGCCGGCTATGTTCACATTGGCGAAAAAGTCGTAGAACACCGTGCACGTAAATACGGAAAGACCAAATTTGGTTGGAACAGGTTTACCAATGGCTTCTTAGACCTTTTGACGATACTTTTTACTTCCCGTTTTGGAAAAAGGCCCATGCACCTTTTCGGAACATTGGGCTCATTGATGTTTTTCCTCGGATTACTTTCTGCGGCATGGATGGGTGCACAGAAGTTATATTATGTACATCACGGTGTTAGAGCAGGACTAGTAACAGATAGTCCCTATTTTTACCTGTCACTTGCGGCGATGATTATAGGTACCCAACTCTTTTTGGCAGGATTTTTGGGGGAGTTGATATCACGAAATTCGACCGAACGAAATGTATACCAAATAGAAAAAGAACTTTAAAGATATAATGTATCGGCCCACACATACAGACCGTTGCGCAAAAAAAATATTTATTATCTGTATTTGGACAACCTTATTACTGGTTGTATTAGACGCAAGAGGTCAAGGAGATCAAGGTATTAGAGATGCACAAGCTAAGATTGCCGCAACAAAGACGGATGATCAGCTGAAGAAGTATCGAAAATTTTCCGATAATGACAGTATTCGCTGGATTTATGGCGGAGATGCTACGCTTAATTTTGCAGCAACCTATTTATTCAATTGGGTTAATGGGGGTGAAGATCAAATAGGTGTTAGTTCGGCTGTAAATCTATATGCCAACTATAAATCCGGCAAACGTACACTCGAAAATTACGGAACTTTTGCCTATGGTCTTTTGAAAAGGGGAACGTCGAAAGCGGTTAAAAATGACGATAAATTGTTCCTTACATCAAAGGCAGGTTATCAGTTGTCCAAAAAGTGGTATTATACAGCAGCCTTTTTGGCTCGAACTCAATTTGCAGCAGGGTATAAATATGATAAAAGCGATACCATCAGGGTTTCTGACTTTTTAGCACCAATTAACTTATATTTATCGGTCGGTCTTGATTATCGTCCTTCCGACAAATTTTCTTTTGTTTTTTCCCCTGTGATGGGTAGGGCTATTTATTCGCGGTCTAATAGTATGGATGTATTGAGTTCTGCCGGTTTGGTAGAAAAGGCAAAGGACGAAACCGGCGCCGATATCCTTATTCCTCACAATTCTCGTTTTGAGTTTGGGGGTGGTGTTTTATTCAATATAAATGGAGATGTCTTAAAAAATAGGGTTAAATATAGTACTCAATTGGAATTGTTTTCCAATTACATGGAAGACCCTCAAAATGTTGATGTTACTTGGGGATTGCAAGTCAAAATATTGGTATATAAAAATATTTCAGCAGATCTCCGGTTAGATATCAAATACGATGACAATCAAAAAACAATCGACCAAGACGGAAACCCACAAGGAGCTAAACTTCAAGTGAAAAATTTCTTTGGTGTAGGCTTGTTTTATGAGTTTTAAACTGCTGACTAAGCGCTGACACTCGATCTTTCTGCAATCTCTATTCTATTTCCTTTAGAATATTTTCTATTTCGGCTTCTGTATTTTGTAATTTTTCTTTACAAGCCCGTATCAATTGAGCTGCTCGTTTTACTTCTTTGATCAATGTATCAATATCGGTTTCGTTATTCTCGATTTTATCCAAAATTGATTCAATTTCTTCTATCGACTCTTTGTATTTGAATGCTTCGCTAGCCATATTCTATAATTTATAAGTTTATTCTTCAGTAATTTTTGTGATTCCGCCTGTCAGCACAAACTTCATTGCTTCCCGGCTTGACATATCAAGCGGTGTCACATTTTCAGTTGGCACAACAAATAATTCTCCGGAAAATGCGTAAGAATGTGGAAAATATACGGCGACTTTGTCTTTTATTTTCAATTCGGATAAATCGGTTTGTGTGATAAAGCCGATCTTTTCCAAATTTGCCGATTGATTGACCTTAACTAGAACAGGGTGGTTAAATTTTTTATCCTTACCAACAAATGCTTCGAAAAAATCTTTAATGGAAGAGTAAAGTGTTTGTAAAATAGGTGTTTGCTTCAATATCCAATTGATTTGTCGTTTAATTGGATGTGCAATCACTGTTTGTCCGATATATCCCAATAGCGTAATTAACAATACAATAGCGATCAATCCGAGTCCGGGTATATAAATTCCGAATAAATCCAGAATGACTGAATGTAATAATCCGTCTAAAAACCCAAATAGCGAATATATGATATATATAGTCAATCCGATAGGAGCTATGTAAAGAAGCCCTTGAAGGAAATAGTTCACTAAGCGGCGAAAAGTGCTCCGGCCTGTTTTTTCTGAATTTGACATTTACTTCTATTTTAATATGAATTACAAAGGTAAGAAATGATGTTCTAACAATTTGCTCATTTTGTTGATAAAAGCAACTCACAAGTATTTTTGTTAGTTCACAACAGGTGGCCACATTATGAAATCTACGATAATGATAATATGATGCTCATCGCGGAAATTTCGGATTTGTTGTCTTTGAATTTGATTTGTCAAATTCCGCTATTGCCTCATCCCGTAACATTACTACCTTTGTTAATTTTAACCACACACGATGCGCAGGATTGTTACGGGGATTATTTTTTGTTTGTTTATTATAGGCGTTCAGGCTCAAGGCCAGGGCGCGAAATGGGTCATTACGGGAAAGACGCTAGACCAGCAAACCGGAGAAGCCGTAGAATATGCCAATGTGTTGTTATACAGTGCAGGCGACAGCGTATTGGCAAGTTATACCACCACTGCTACCGGAGGAGTATTCACACTCGAACACAGCAAGGCGGGCGAATATTACTTAATGATCGGCTCGATAGGGTTTGAACAAAAACGGGTTCCACTGCAACTTACCGGATTGTCAAAAAACATCTCATTGGGCGATATCCGTTTGGAACCATCGCAACTTGAACTGTCTGCTGTGGAGGTTGTAGGGCAGCAACGCCAAATCGTTTATAAATTAGATAAGCGTGTAATTGAGGCATCTGGATTTCTTTCGACGGCGGGGGGAACGGCGGTGGATATCCTGGCGCAGACGCCTTCGATACGTGTGGATGCCGAAGGTGAAGTGACTTTTCGTGGGAGCAGTGGATTTAAAGTGTACATCGATGGCAAACCGAGTTCATTGGCAGGAACAACAGCTTTAGAGCAGATACCTGCCGGGCAGATCGATAATATCGAAGTGATCACCACTCCGTCGGCGCGTAATGATGCAGATGGTACTGCCGGTATCATCAATATCAATACCAAGAAACAAAACATTGAAGGATGGAGCGGCATGGTCAACGTGATGGGTAGCACGGCACTTTCGCGGAATGTCGATTTTCTGGTTGCCCTCCGGCAGAAAGATATTCGATGGCAAGTGTCAGGTGAGGCTTCGCGCAGGTATCTCAATAGCGATTTCGACCAGATGAAAACCATCTCTACACCCGATTTGATTACTACTGATCATTCCACCGGCGATCGTGTACGGTATACCGATGTGTATTCGCTACGAACTGGGCTCGATTGGTACAAAGGCAACACCACGTGGACAGCTGCTGTGGAAGGTGGGTATCGTGATAGATGGCGCGGCGGCGACTTACACTACGAAGATACCTATCGTGTGCCTGGATCGGAAACTATAACAACCGCTTCCTTTGATGGCGACGATTATGTAGATCTTTATGAATGGCTCTTTCGTGGCGATGCCGGATTTGATCACCGTTTTGCGAAAGCGGGACACAAGCTTACAGGGGCATTATATGCGTTGTACGAACGCAATGCCATG
>JAVBPN010000277.1:0-27678 GCA_031549585.1 Bacteroidales bacterium | reverse complement strand
TTTGTCAGTAGAGGAGGCTGATTTTGTGTACATTCGCCAACAGACAAAAGCCACAGCCGGTAACCTGAGTATCCAGTTGGAAAAGTTGAGCAATGCCGGATACATTGAAGTGAGCAAATCATTTAAAGGCAAGATGCCTTGTACGATGTGTAACATCACACAAAAAGGTATCTCGGCTTTCGACGTATATGTTAAGGCTTTACAAGGGTACATAGACAAAAAGAATGAAGATCGATAGCCATCTTTCCAAACTTACACCTTCAACCGTATCACAAACGTACTCCCTTTTCCCAATTCGCTTTCCACTGTAATCGTTCCGTTGTGAGCTTCTACAAAATCTTTCGAGATGGAAAGCCCCAAGCCACTGCCTTGGATTTTAGTTCCGGGCACACGGAAATAACGGTCAAAGATGCTTTGATGGTAGCGGGGATCAATGCCTTTGCCAAAATCGCGGACATACATTTCAATGTGATTGCCGTCTGCTTGCCGTGCTCCGATGATGACCCGCCCGTTTTCCTTTGAATAACGTATGGCATTGCTTAACAGGTTAGACATCACCCATGCTATTTTTTCACTGTCGACAAAACATTTACTAATTTTTCCTTCTTCGGGATATTCCACTTCAATGTGGATATTGAATTTTTCAGCTTGTACCTGATTGGCTTTGATGGCATATTCAATGAGTTCTATCGGTTTGGTGATTTTTGGCCGTAGTTGGAGGTTTCCTGCTTCCACTTGCGTGATATTTAGCAATTCGGAAATAATTTTTAGCAGGCGTTCGCTGTTTTCTTTTATTTGTCCCGACAATTGCTCCTGTTCGGCATTCAATCCACCAATTCGTTTATCTTCAAGCAGTTGAAGGCACATCATGATTGCGGATACGGGCGTTTTCAACTCATGCGATATGGTGGAGATAAATGTTGTTTTGGCGCTGTCGAGTTCTTTGAATTCCGTGATGTTCTTCAACATGATAATATCCCCCAGATTTTGTATTCCGACATCTACCGCATCGGTATTCCGTATGGGAATATACAAGACCCGAAAGTAGCTTTCCTTATTGTCCGCATAAATTTTCAACGGTTCTTTATTTTCCGTAGGGTGTACCAATTCGCGAATTAATCTGCGCAGTAAGTCATTACCTAAAGCCAATTCTTCGGCAGGCTGCCGGATTACGTTTTCTCGTTTCAGGTTAAGAACATTCAATGCCTCATTATTAATGAAAAGTATTTCTTTCTCGGTATTCAACCCGATAATCGGCTCGTTAATACTGTTGACAATAGCTTCTAAAAACTTTTTAGCCGAAAGAATGTCAGACATAGCTCCGGTACGAAACTCCGTCAGGCGCTCTGCCATACGGTTGAAACTTTCTGCCACACCCTTGAATTCTGCGTCTTTGATATCCAATCTTTTTTCGTAATTGTGATTGGCTATTTCCATGATACCGCCCGTTAATTTTTTGATAGGTTTATCGATGGAGTGAGGCAGCCAAATGAGCAACCCAAATCCGGCCAATATGCAGACGGCTCCGGTGATGGAAATCCAAAGTAAGGCACGGTCGAGCATTGGGACGGCTTCGGGACTACGCGGATCGGTTTCTGTCAACAATTGAAGATTAAATATGGAGAATACCACCAACAGGACAATCATTCCGGCTAACAGGCCAAGCCCAAGGATCAATTTCGTTTTGATATTCATGATTTTATTTTTAAAAATTATGCAATGATAAGTAAATCAGCCTTTAATTGTGCCAGGCGTTTTGCAAATATTTTGAATCGGATGGCTGAAATAAGGGCGAAAGGGAATTGCATTGAAGGCGTTCCCATGCAAACCATGGTGATTTGCCTCTCCTTGCAGACTTTAATGATGTCACCCAGCACATTACGCGATTGTGTTTGTACTAACTCACCGCCCAATTCGGTCACTGTTCCGAAATGATGCAACAGATAACGCTGATGTGACAGTTTGATTCGTTCGGGAGCTTCCTGCGGTGTCTGTACATAAAGAGCAATAAAAGAGGTATTGTAGCGGACAGCCAATCGTGCCGCTTTGCGGATAACTCTTCGTGGTGTTTTGAACTCTGAATTGATACAGGCAAGAATACGTTCATGCCTCACTCCTACACTATCGGCTTCTACCTCATTTTCCACTTTTTTCTCTACCAACAGGGCTACTTCTTTTAACGCAAGTTCCCGCAATTGGAGGATATTGTCTTTTTTGAAAAAATTATCTAATGCTATTTTGATTTTTTCAGGCGCATAAATCTTTCCTGCTTTCAGCCGTTCAATCAGTTCTTCGGCAGTGAGGTCGATATTCACCACTTCGTCTGCTTCCTGCAATAAGCTATCAGGAATCCGTTCGCTTACTTCGATGCCTGATATTTTACGGATTTCTTCGTTCAACCCTTCCAAATGCTGTATATTTACAGCCGAGATAACGTTGATGCCCTCGTCGAGCAAGGTCATCACATCCTGCCAACGTTTTTTGTTTATACTTCCTTCCACGTTGGTGTGCGCCAATTCGTCCACAATGACAATCCCCGGCCGAAGACGAATAATGGATTCGAGATCCATTTCTTCCAATTCTTTTCCTTTGTAGAAAATCTTCTTTCGCGGAATAATTGGTAAGCCCTCCAAAAGTGCTGCCGTGGTTGCCCGTCCATGCGTTTCCACATAGCCTATTTGCACATCGACATCTTTGTCCAGCAAGTCGTGAGCTTCCTGAAGCATACGATAGGTCTTGCCTACTCCGGCAATCATACCTATATAGATTTTAAATTTTCCGCGTTGAGATTTCTTGATTAAATCGAGAAAATATTGAACGCTTTCTTCTCTGTCCATTTTATTGATTCAAAAATTTCTGATTCCAAAATTCGTTAAGCGGCAATTGCCTGCGGCGAGCTAAAGGTTCGACAATGTTGAGCGATGGCATTATAAATGCCGACGAACGCACTTGGTATTCTTCGTTCTTCACTCATCACTCATCACTCATCTGTTCCAACGCTATATTCAGTTTCAATACATTGATTTTTTGAGGACCAAACAATCCCAACAGAGGCGCTTCAGTTTGTTCGTCAATAAATTGATTCAATTTATCCTCAGGCAAATTGCGGACAGCGGCAATCCGTTTTACCTGAATTTTAGCACCTTTCACTGAAATATGCGGGTCTAAACCGCTTCCACTGGCTGTAATCATATCAACGGGAATTTCCGACTTGCCGATTTCCGGATGATGAAAAAGAAACGTGTCGATACGTGCTTGTACCATCGTCAGATATTCTTCGTTGGAAGCGCCTTTATTGCTACCACCTGAACCAGCCGCATTGTAACCGACCGCCGAAGGGCGCGACCAAAAATACTGATTATCCGTAAACGACTGACCAACGTTGCTATAAAATTTCCTGCCGTTGTATTCGATAGTCTGTCCTTCGCCTTTTCCCAGCGAAAATTTTGCGATTCCCCACACCACGCAAGGATAAACGACTACCAGCAACACCATAGTCGCGATGGTTAATTTGATGGCCGGTAAAATATGTTGTCTCATACCTGTGATTTTAAATAAATAAAGATACAATACTGTCAATCACCTTAATACCGATGAAAGGAACAATAACGCCGCCTAATCCGTAAATAAGCAGATTTCGCCGCAACAAGGCCGAAGCACCAATAGGTTTATATTTTACACCTTTCAGAGCCAGCGGTATTAAAAGCGGAATAATGATGGCATTGAAGATAACCGCCGAAAGAATGGCGCTTTGCGGACTTTGTAATCCCATGATATTCAGGTGTTGCAAAGCGGGAATAGCGGTGATAAACAGGGCAGGGATAATGGCAAAGTATTTGGCGACATCATTGGCTATGGAAAAAGTAGTCAGCGTGCCGCGTGTCATAAGCAATTGCTTGCCTATTTCCACGATTTCAATCAGTTTAGTCGGGTCGTTGTCCAAATCTACCATGTTGCCGGCTTCTTTGGCAGCCTGTGTGCCGCTGTTCATTGCCACGCCCACATTAGCCTGTGCAAGAGCAGGAGCGTCGTTTGTGCCGTCGCCCATCATAGCCACCAGTTTTCCGGCTTCCTGTTCTTTACGGATATAATGCATTTTATCCTCAGGTTTGGCTTCCGCAATAAAATCGTCCACACCCGATTTTTCAGCAATATATTTGGCCGTTAACGGATTATCGCCCGTCACCATCACTGTTTTCACGCCCATTTTGCGCAACCGTTCGAAACGTTCCTGTATGCCCGGTTTAATGATATCCTGTAATTCTATCACGCCCACCACTATGTCGTTAACGCTCACGACTAACGGTGTGCCACCGTTGCCCGAAATCGATGCAATCACCTGGTCTGCTTCCTCGGGAAAGGAAATTCCAACCTTGGCAGACAGTTGCTTAATGGCGTCGGACGATCCTTTGCGAATTTGCGTCCCGTCAGGCAAGTCAATACCCGAACATTTGGTCTCAGCCGAAAACTTGATCATCCTTGCACCTATGGTGTTGAGATTCCGCATCCGTAACCCCGACTCACGCCCCAATTGAACGATTGATTTTCCTTCGGGTGTTTCGTCCGCAACCGATGACATCATGCAGAAACTCGTAAATTCCTGCATACTTTCGCCGTGTACGGGATGGAAACGAGTTGCTTTACGGTTTCCGATGGTAATAGTACCTGTTTTATCTAAAAGCAAAGTATCAATATCTCCGGCTGTTTCAACCGCTTTCCCGGATTTGGTGATGACATTGGCGCGTAATGCCCTGTCCATACCTGCAATGCCTATAGCAGAAAGCAAACCACCGATTGTAGTCGGTATAAGGCACACAAAAAGTGCAATAAACGAGGCAATGGTTACTGTAACATTGGCATAATCGGCAAAAGGTTTCAAGGTAACGGTTACAATGATAAAAACAAGCGTAAATCCGGCAAGCAAAATCGTCAATGCTATTTCGTTCGGTGTTTTTTGGCGGCTGGCTCCTTCTACCAGAGCAATCATCTTGTCCAGGAAACTTTCACCTGGTCGCGCCGTGACCATAATTTTTATCTTGTCCGACAAAACTTTGGTTCCGCCCGTAACGCTGCTTTTATCACCGCCTGCCTCGCGAATGACAGGAGCCGATTCGCCTGTAATGGCGCTTTCGTCGATGCTGGCCAGTCCTTCGACAATCTCACCGTCGCAAGGAATGATATCGCCTGCTTCACAGAAAACAATGTCACCTTTTACCAAGTCAGTTGAAAGCACATTTTTATAGTTCCCTTCGGCAACGAATATTTTTGCAGGGGTCTCTTCCCTCGTTTTCCGAAGACTTTCGGCCTGTGCTTTCCCTCTCGCCTCGGCAAACGCTTCGGCAAAGTTGGCAAACAAAAGCGTGAGCAACAGGATGAAGAAAACAGCAAAGTTGTATCCAAAACCACCTTGCGAGGTTTCCCCGCTCAAAATCCACAATAAGACGACGAACATCACGCAAGTTCCTATTTCAACGGTGAACATAACCGGATTGCGAAACATGATTTTGGGGTTCAGTTTTACGAAAGATTGTTTGAATGCCTGTAACAGCAAATCTTTCTGAAATAATGAATGATTATCTTTTTTCATTTATTTATATTTTACTTTAAGGTTTTGTTCTGCCTCTGTCAGGGTCTACGACCGCTGACAGGGCATACGTTCCCTTTATCCAAACTTTAATAGATTGAAAAATACTCGGCAATCGGGCCTAAGGTAAGTGCTGGGAAAAATGATAATGCTGCAACGATAGCAATGACAACAAATACCATTAAACCAAAAGTTGCGGTGTCCGTTTTCAGTGTACCGGCGCTTTCGGGGATATATTTTTTACCTGCAAGCAATCCGGCAATGGCTACTGGGCCGATGATGGGAAGGAAACGCCCTAAAATAAGCACAAACCCGGTACTGATGTTCCACCAAAGGGTGTTGTCACCCAAACCTTCGAATCCACTACCGTTGTTGGCTGAGGCAGAAGTATATTCGTACAGCATTTCACTGAAACCATGAAATCCTGGGTTATTAAGTGTAGCCATACCGAATTGCGGCATGGCAGCAGCCAATCCGGTACCAATCAAAATCAGGAACGGATGGATTAACGCAATTATCATTGCGATTTTTATTTCGCGGGCTTCGATTTTCTTTCCTAAAAATTCAGGTGTACGCCCTACCATTAATCCACTGATGAAGACGGCAAGAATGATGAAGACGAAAAAGTTAAGTATGCCGACACCGGCTCCTCCATAAAAACAGTTAATCATCATGGCAAGCATTTCGTTCATGCCTGAAAGTGGCATAGTACTGTCGTGCATAGAGTTGACAGAACCCGTAGAAATTATCGTAGTAACAATACTCCAGAATCCGGATGCAGCAGCGCCGATTCTTGTTTCTTTTCCCTCCATGGCTCCCTGCGAATTGTCGATACCCATAGCTGCGATGGCAGGATTGCCGTTCATTTCCATTTTGATATTGGGAATGGACAATATGAGAAACCCAATGGTCATGACAGCAAAAATCATGTATGATAGTTTTCTCCTGCCGATGAAAAAACCAAAAGCAAATACCATGGCCATCGGAATGATAAACTGGGCTATCATTTCGACAATATTGGTCATATAAGTGGGATTTTCCAAAGGATGTGCAGAGTTAGCCCCGAAAAATCCGCCACCATTGGTTCCCAAGTGCTTGATAGCGACAAATGCTGCTACCGGGCCTCTCGATACTTCGACTTGATTACCCTGCAACGTGGAGATGCTGTCTTTGCCCTCAAATGTCATCGGGACACCGCTAAATACCAGTATCAAAGCGATAAGCAAAGCAACAGGCAATAAAATCCGTGTACAGGATTTAACAAAAAAGTTGTAGAAATTACCCAAATGGGTAGCTGTCTTTTCTTTAAATGCCTTGAAAACTATTGCAGCGGCGGTCATTCCTGTCGCTGCGCTCACAAATTGCAAAAACATAAGCCAAATTTGCCCCAAATAACTAATCCCCGTTTCGCCCGAATAGTGTTGCAAATTGCAATTCACGACAAAGGAAACAACTGTGTTGAAGGCTAAATCGGGCGACATATTAGGATTTTTGTCGGGATTCAGGGGCAACCATTGTTGTGTTATCAGGATAAGCATACCCAGGAAAAACCACACAGCGTTGATGGCGAGCAATGCTGATAAGTGTTGTTTCCATGTCATCTCGACAGATGGGTCGATTCCGCAAATTTTATAGAAAAACTTTTCGACAGGATTAAAAATGGGGTCTAACCAAGTTTTATCACCGCCATATACTTTTGCAATGTATTTGCCGAACGGAATTGCCAGAACAATCGTTGCGACAAACATTAATAGGATTCCTAAAATTTCTGTATTCATTTTTTTTTAAATAACTTGCATTTAAAATTTTTCAGGTTTAAGCAATACGTAGCAAGTGTAGATGAATACAAATATTGCTATGATAAATAATGCTGCCATTTCATTTTGATTTTTGAACTTAACTCACACATTTTCTTTTCTTTGATAATTCACATGCTTTCAAACCAATCGATGCTTTTATCGAAAAGCCAGAAACACACTGTTCCACTGAGAAGACAGAAAACCAGCCATAATAAAAATTCCATTTTCTTACTTTTTAATATTACATGATATGAGTGATACCAACGTCATACCAAAATAACAAGGTACAGTCGTAAATTGTTGGTAAGGAAAAAGATAAAACGAAAAGGTCTTCAATGCCGGAACATGAAGACCTTTTCAGTTTGGTAAGGTGTTTTCTATTTTGGTAGGGTTATGAACAATTTCAGATATTATATTCTTCAATTTTTCGATACAATGTTGTCAGCCCAATTTTCAATAAAAGTGCGGCTTCAGTTTTATTACCTTTGGTATGTTCCAATATACGGATAATATGGCGGCGTTCCGCTTCCGACAATTCAAAACTGTTCGCCTGGCCGATGTCAAAAGCCTCATGCCGGCCAGTTTGAATTTCCAAAGGAAGGTCTTGCATGTCTAATTTCTTGCCATTGCATACAATCAGGCTTCGTTCAATCACGTTGCGCAATTCGCGGATATTTCCCTTCCAGGGTTGTTTTTTCAATGTATTGATGTACAAAGGACTGACTTCGCGAATGGCAATACCTTGCTTTCTGGATAAACTTTCTATAAAATAATTTGCCAACGGTTCGATGTCGTCTTTTCTATCACGCAAAGCCGGCAGATGAATGCTGAAAACAGAAATCCGGTAAAACAAGTCCTCCCTGAAACGTCCTTCAGCAATTTCCTTTGCCAAGTCACGATTGGTAGCGGCAATAATGCGAACATCGGCACGATTGGTTTTTGTGTCGCCTACTTTGATATATTCGCCGTTTTCGAGTACACGCAACAGCTTGGCCTGCAAATCAACAGGCATTTCCCCAATTTCGTCCAGGAACATTGTCCCACTATTGGCTTCTTCGAGCAATCCTTTCTTGTCTTTCATAGCACCCGTAAACGCACCCGCCTTATGGCCGAACATTTCGCTTTCGAGTAGCTCATGGCTGAATGCGGAACAGTTGACGGCTACGAAATTATTTTTTGCACGTTTGCTCGCATAATGGATAGCACGTGCAAAAACCTCTTTCCCTGTCCCGGTTTCGCCTGTCAACAGCACAGGAGTATCCGTAACAGCTACTTTTTGAGCCAATGAAATGGCTTCTTTTATCACCTTGGACTGTCCGATAATCGTATCAAAAGAATGCAATTGCCCGATTTTTTGTTCCAGATGTTCGAGTCGCACATTCATTTGGGCTTTTTCCGAAGCGCGAGCAAGCAAGGGTATAATCTTACTGTTATCGTCACCTTTAACAATATAATCGAAAGCACCGTTTTTTATGGCCTGCACACCGTCGGATATATTACCGTGTGCGGTCATAAGAATAATTTCCGTGTGTGGCGATTTCTTTTTAATCTCAGCAACCATATCGACTCCATTCCCGTCAGGAAGAAACACATCACACAACACCACTCCGGGCAAATGTGCTTCGACTTGTTTCATGGCCGACTTGCAATCAATAGCCTGAAAGACTTCATATCCCTCCAATCCGATGATTCTGGAAAGCAAAGTGCGGATATGTACTTCGTCGTCGATAATGAGAACTGTGTTCATAAAGGGAAAGTCAAATGAATTCAATAACAAAAATAAAGAAAAACAGGACATGCAGAATACTTAAATCATCACATAATTCACCATCTGAATAGGTGCATTATTCCTGTTTCTCTCCTGTGTAAATACTGGCAATGCCAAATCCAAGCGAATAGCAAACAGCATTTGTAAATCCGCAACCTTTCATTTTATCAATAAAAGCAGGACCGCTTGGAAAGTTTTGTACCGATTCGGGTAAATAGTTATATGCTTGCATATCTTTAGAAACCATACGCCCAATAAATGGCAGGATATGCAAAAAGTAAAAATTAAATATGCTTCGGAATAATCTGTTACGGGGAATAGAAAACTCAAGGATAACCGTTTTTCCTCCCGGTTTCAAAACGCGGTACATTTCAGAAAGCCCGGCTGCAAGGTTCTCAAAATTTCGCACGCCAAAAGCAACAGTCACTGCATCAAAACGGTTTTCTTCAAACGGCAGGTTTTCAGAATCACCGTGCATCAAAGTAATTTGTTTTTCAAGGCCTTTCTTCTGGATTTTTTTTCTGCCTAAGTCTAACATTCCTTCCGAAATATCCACTCCGGTAACATGCCCGGGATTAAGCCGTTTCTGTATCGCCAATGCCAAATCAGCCGTTCCGGTAGCCACATCGAGCACTTCATTCAATTTCCGGCCGCGTAATTTATTTACAGCTTTACGCCGCCAGATCTTGTCGATCCGCATAGTTAGTAAATGATTCAGAAAATCGTAGCGCCATGCTATTTGATCAAACATGTGCGATACTTGTTCTTTCTTAGCCATTAGCTTTTGAGTGAATAATATTGCTTGATGTAATCGCTGATAAACCCATATGAGTCGTCATCAATCCTTATTTCCTCTTTAGTCACATGCCCCAATGTGAGGAAAGGCACTTTTGATTCGATCATACAATCAATAAAATCTGTTTCCCTTGCAATGGAAACACTTACCACAACGCGGGAAGACGATTCTCCAAATAAAAATGCATCCTTACGTATTTCCGAATCGGCCGTGATATCAAATCCGAATCCGCGTATAATTGCTGATTCCAACAAAGCCATAAATAACCCTCCACGCGAAACACTATGGGCGGAAACAACCAATCGGCGTGCAATCAGCTTTTCAACGGCTTTTTGCACATTAATTTCTTCCTGTAAGTTAAATGCCGGAGGAGGAGTATCTTTCATCTGATGAAACGACCGGATATATTCGGAAGAATTAATATCATCCGAGGATTTTCCAATCAAATAAACCATATCTCCTTTATTCTTGAATGACATGGTCATCTGACGTCGTTTCTCGTCCAAGAAAGCAACAGCCCCCATAGATAGGTTATCTGTTTTTTTCGTCCGTATCACCTGTTCCTGAATACCCATCTCTTTACATGTTTCAGCAACGAGACTTTTAATGGATTGAAGTTTGTCCACATCTGCAATTCCCAAACAACCGGTTATTGCACAAGGTGAACCTCCGGAACAAATGGTTTTACGTATAGCTTCAGCAACTACAATAGAAACAGCATCAGGATAACGAAATAAATCGTATGTCGAATCGCAGAAAGAAGCAATTACAGCATATTTCGATCCTTTAATTTGCAATACTGAAGCGTCGGAAATAAAGTTTGTTGTCAAATTATCCGTACCAATAGTACTATCAAACTGCTCAAAAAGAAATTGCCGGGATAACAAGTTCGGATCGGTCATCATCATTTTGACTAACTCATGGTAATCATCCGGCTCTGGATAATCTTCCTGATGATACCGGATACTTTTTCCTTGTTGTTTTTTATTTTTATTGACGACTTTCGATTCAGCACTTGCAATGCGTCGATCTGCCTCTGCCAACACAGAAACAGGTATATTTGCTATTTCAGTGCGATCCAAACGCACATACAATTGCTGGTCTTCAATCACTGTGCCGATTTGCAAGTACTTTTTATTCCATTTCCGGCACATTACCAATAAATCTTGTTCTTGCTCTTTTTGGATAATCACAACCAACTTACCCGGAACATATTCAAATAAGCTTTGATAATTACCCTGATCCGGTACCAATGGGCCAACTGACAAGTTCATCCCATTAGTCCCTTCCAGCAACAATTCAGTACATGCTCCAATAATTCCGGTTTCTCCCACATGCTGCAATGCAACAATGATTCCCGCATCATGTAATTGGCAAACTAATTCGTGTAATGTCCGTCCGGAAAATGCCAGTGGAACAACACTTTTTTGATCTTCGCCAATTAAATAAACTAGATTTCCGACTCCTTGACACGAATTATTTATCCGATGATCATTATCTAATAAACCAACCACCATCATATCTGCCGAAAAGGGTTGTCCTAATGAATTATCAAAACATATATCACCACCAACCGTAGGTACTCCGTATATATTGTTGTATAATCCTATCTGGTTTATCCCGGCTTGAATTTTCTTATCCTTAGAATTCTGTGCTGAAAAAGCAATAAGTGTAGCCATCAATTTTACCCCGCTGGAGATAATTCCCTGAAACATTTTTCCAGTCTCTAAAACTACTTTTTCAGAAAAATCACCAGTGGCAGGCAAAGGCTTTACATCAAGAACACAGGAATAATCTTCGGTCAATTCAACCGTTCCATGATGAACAAAACCACGATCACACAACAAATAAATAATGCTTTTTTCCAATTTGTTGGGTTCACGTCCCATACCTTTTACCACAAAATCAAGATCATCAAACATATTACTCATAATCAAAGGTTATCAAGGATAATACGATTGGTTTTTAATTGATTATCTTTGCAAAGATAATATATATTTTGGTTTTGATTCATGGAATGGTTAGCCAGAACGGCAATGCTAATCGGCAGCGAAGGGTTGGAATGCTTACGTAAATCACATGTATTGGTTGCCGGATTGGGAGGTGTGGGTGCGTATGCTGCCGAAATGTTGTGCCGGGCAGGTATAGGCAAGCTAACATTGATTGATGGGGATAACGTGCAACCCAGTAACCGGAACCGGCAATTGTTGGCATTATGCAGCAACGAAGGACGGTCGAAAACCGATGTAATGACCGAGCGATTGTTGGACATCAACCCGGAAATACAAATCAATGCCATCAATGAATTTATCCGGGATGAACGATTGATTGAAGTTATCGGCCAACCATATGATTATGTGATCGATGCCATCGATACCTTATCCCCAAAAGTTTTTTTACTGTATTACGGACAAAGCAATGGCCAACGCATTGTCAGTTCAATGGGCGCTGGAGGAAAACTTGATCCTTTGCAAATACGCATTGACGATATTTCAAAATCGTACAACTGCCGTTTGGCTTACGTTTTAAGAAAAAGACTTCGTAAATTAGGCGTTCGGAATGGTATACAAGTGGTCTTCTCGACCGAACAAACGGACAAAGATTTAATTGAACCTTGTGACGAAGAAAATAAAAAATCAATTGTAGGAACGATTTCATATCTTCCGGCCATGTTTGGCTGTGCATGTGCGTCGGTTGCCATACGCGGTTTGATTTCATCCGAACCAAAACAAGCAGTTGGTGATGATTAAATTGTCATTTAAGGCTTGTCGTCTTTTTATTGAAAGGTTTCCGCCCTGTCAGCGGTCGCAGATCCAGACAGAGGCAAAATAAATTTTTAGAATACAATATTGTATGAAGCAATTGCTCAACCCGGAAGAGCTTACATTTCGCGAAACGGCATTTGACCTGTTGATGACGAATAGAATTCGTAAAGTATTGCTTTTGTGCAGCAGCTACGATGCTTTTGTCCTTGAAGAAGACGGACGCATTGATGAACAGATATTCAATGAATATGTTTCACTGAGTTTACGCAATGCACCCAGCTTTATACAAGCCGATACTTCTGAAAAAGCTTTCAATGTTTTAAATGACGAACATATTGATTTGGTGATTTCCATGTTAAGTATCAGGGATACTGACCCTTTCAGCATGGCAAAAAACATCAAACAACACTATCCGGATATTCCCATTGTTGTCTTAACGCCCTTTTCACGCGAAGTATCTCTCAAATTGCGCAATGAAGACTTAAGCGCTATAGATTCCGTATTTTGCTGGTTAGGCAATGGCAATTTATTGCTCGCCATCATCAAACTTATTGAAGACCGGATGAATGCGCCGCACGATATCGAAGAAATTGGTGTACAATGTATTCTTTTGGTTGAAGATTCAATCCGTTACACATCATCCTATTTGCCTTTGTTATACAAATTGGTATTCACGCAATCACGTGAATTCATGCGTGAAGCGCTCAATGAACATCAAAAAATGTTGCGAATGCGCGGGCGTCCTAAAATTTTGCACGCATCCACATACAATGAAGCAGTTGAGTTATATCACCGCTACAAAAACAATTTGTTGGGAGTGATTTCCGACGTGACCTTCAAACAAGAAGGTGCACCGGACGCTAAGGTAAACGCGGGATTTGACCTCTGCCGCCTGATCCGTTCCGAAGATCCGAACATGCCGATCCTTCTGCAATCATCTGACGTGGACAATGCTGCCATTGCTGATAAATTACAGGTTGGGTTTATCCATAAATATACCAAAAACCTGTCAAACGAGCTAAGCTCATATATCAATGTCCACTTTGGCTTTGGTGATTTTGTTTTCCGCGATCCGGAAACAAATGCAGAAGTAGCAAGAGCCACAGATTTAAAGAATTTGCAGGAAGTCATGTGGAAAGTGCCCGATCATGTCCTTATATACCACATTTCGCGCAACCACATATCCAAATGGTTTAATGCCAGAGGATTATTTTCAATAGCGCGGATTTTTAAGGCATTAACTTTTGACGATTTCAACAACATACAAGCTGCCCGCGAGTATATGGACAAAGCGATTGACTTGTACTTGAAAGATATCGGACGAGGCATTATAGCTCATTTTGACAAACACACATTTAACGAATACCTTTCTTTTTCACGTATAGGCGAAGGAACTATCGGAGGTAAAGCACGAGGTCTTGCTTTCATTGACTCGGTCATCAAAAAAGAAAAGATTTACAATAAATATCCGGATGTCTTGATCGACATACCGCGCACAGCAGTCATCGGAGCGGATATTTTTGAAGAATTTATGGAAGCCAACGATTTGTATAAAATTGCATTGTCAGGAGCATCCGACGAAGAAATTTTACAGACTTTCTTAAATGCTTTGCTACCTAGCCAAGTGAAAGAAGACATTCTCGCTTTGGCCTCGTTGGTCAAAACGCCTATTGCCGCAAGGTCTTCAAGTAAATTGGAGGATTCTTATTACCAGCCATTTGCTGGAATATATGCCACATATATGCTACCTAATGTTGCTGATCCTTTGATCATGGCTAAAAACATCACACGCGCCATCAAAGCCATTTATGCATCAGTCTTTTACCAGAGTAGTAAAGCATATATTGCCGCCACATCCAATATAATTGACGAAGAAAAAATGTCCGTTATTCTTCAGGAGATATGCGGAAATACTTATGGCAACCGATTTTACCCGGCCATATCGGGAGTTGCCCGTTCTGTTAATTTTTATCCTATTGCCCCTGAAACCACAGCAGATGGGGTTGCCAATATTGCGTTTGGATTGGGCAAATACGTGGTAGAAGGAGGGACGGGAATCCGGTTTTCTCCCAAATATCCAAAGAAAATATTGCAACTGTCTTCGCCAAAAATGGCGCTGAATGAAACGCAAAAGTACTTTTATGCACTTGACCTCTCTGCTGGACAGTTCATTCCCTCTACCGACGATAGCGCTAATCTTCTCAAATTACCGTTATCTGAGGCAGAAAAAGACAAAACATTACGTTTTGTTGCATCAACCTACGATTTTGACAGTAAAGTGATCCGGGATGGAATTATGCATGAGGGAAAACGAGTTATCACTTTTTCAAAAATATTGCAACACAAAGGGTTTCCTTTGGCTTCTATTTTAGAAGATTTGTTGAAAATAGGGCAACGGGAATTAGGTACTCCGGTTGAAATTGAATTTGCTGTTAATCTCGATGTTCCTCCGGGTAAACCGGCTACATTTGATTTTTTGCAAATACGCCCCATCGTGAGCGAGCAAAACAGCCATATAAACTTTTCGGAGTTTGGCTTAGAGAAAGCCTTAATTTGGTCGGATATGGCTTTGGGCAATGGTTCGATCAATCACATATACGACATTGTATACGTGAAAACCAAAACATTTAAAGCCTCCAACAATCCGGAGATTGCCTTATCCATAGAAAAAATCAACAACCAGATGATTGCGGAGAAACGCAATTATATCTTATGCGGCCCGGGACGCTGGGGATCGAGTGATCCGTGGTTGGGCATTCCGGTAAAATGGCCACAAATATCCGAAGCCCGTTTGATTGTCGAATCAGGATTACATGATTACCGCATCGATGCCAGCCAAGGAACGCATTTTTTTCAAAACCTAACCTCTTTTCGGGTGGGTTACTTCACTATCAATTCGTATATCAATGATGGCCTGTTTGATATAGACTATCTTGATTCGCTATCTGCAGTATTTGAAGATACATATGTTCGGCATGTGCGTTGTAATAGCCCGTTGCAAATATTAATTGACGGGAAGGACCGTAAAGGCATTGTACTAAAGCCGGAAAATGAATAACGATCACACAGGTGTGGTTTTTAAAATTTTGATCTTTTGTTTGTGTTAACGCTCAAATTTTATAATAGACCTCGTCTTGACCTGACCCTGATCATCCGTATACTTCTGCTTTCTCAATTCATACTTAGGGAAAAGTGATGAATTTAAATAAAACCCCAAGTATATAATTACAAAAGAAAAAAAGATATCAATCAATTGCGAAACTTTAAATGGTGAAATAGCTAAACCGATGAGTTGAAATACCAATCCAATAATTGCCAAACTTGCAATCCATGTATAAAATCCAGAGCTATAAGAACAAATACCTAGCAATAAGAAAACATTAATAACGGAAAAAGCAAAAAGAACAATTGATGTTCCATTGGCTCCGTTTCCGATAAATAAAAAAATTCCCACTAAAATTCTGGAGATAATCGCCAAAGTCATTAAAACAATCAAGAAGGTATTCGCATTTTTATACTCCTTACGAGCGTCCAGAGTAGCTACATTTTTAAGAAGCCTTGCTATCGTTTCATCTGGAATTTTAGAGCCACCACGTAGCTCGTCAAAAATCTGCTCTTTGCTTTTTCCCAACAAAATATTTTTGTTAATGTAATTTTGAGCTTGTTGAATAGTCATAATTTTTTATTTTAATTATTCTTGTATAGTCAAAAAACCTTTCCTATAAGCACATGTTTAAAACATGTAAACTTAAACAAAAAATTGAATTATAATATTAGTCAAAAAAGCCTTGTGCTAAAACCGGAAAACGAATAAATTGTCAAATTCAGATAATCTGATCTTCTGTTTTTTATATAAATTTTACTATACCATACGGTATGGTATGTAAAATTATATGATAAAATCTACTTAGTATATCCACCTCTGGTAGGGCTTAACAACCTTTGTTAGGAAGGATTAGAGGTAAAAAGAAAACGATACCTGTTAGGTCTTCGAACAGCTTAACTAAATCCGCGTACATCTGCTCAATCTGTGCCATCTGCGTTCTATTGCAGCGATTTTTCTATTTTCATCAATATATCCATACATTGATCAACCGTCTTTACCGGGCTAACAGACATAGCCAACTTATCTTTAGCTTCTTTCATCCGGAAAAGTTTCGGATGCTGCATCACATATTGTAAAATACCTTTAAATGTATCGGATTGATAATACAAAGACTTCTGATCGCCAACAAAATAAACCAATAACCGCTCATTACGTAAAGTCATCTTTTCAAAGCCCAAACGGGTTGCCAGCCAACGAAGCCTCACCACATTGATCAATTCCTTGCCCGGTTGCGGAATCGGCCCGAAACGGTCAATCAATTGTTGCTCAAATGCAGATAATTTTTCTTCCGAATCAATATTGTCCAAATCCCGGTACAAACGAATCCGTTCCGACACATTTTCAATATAACTTTCAGGAAACAACAATTCCAAATCGGTATCTATTTGGCAATCGACAATATAGATATTTTGTTGTTGCTCTACAATTGGTTTCTGGGCTTCTTTATCTTTAAATATTTCCTGAAACTCTCCTTCTTCCTTCAATTCGGCAATCGCTTCGTTCAATATCCGATGGTATGTTTCAAAACCGATTTCAGCGATAAACCCGCTTTGTTCTGCTCCCATTAAATTTCCTGCTCCACGAATATCCAAATCCTGCATGGCGATGCTAAATCCGCTACCCAAATCCGAAAAATCTTCAATCGCTTTCAAACGACGACGAGCTTCTGGTGTCAAATCGGTAAGTGGCGGAGAAAGCAAGTAACAAAATGCCCGTTTATTCGATCGCCCCACACGACCGCGCAATTGGTGCAAATCGCTCAATCCAAACATATGGGCATTATTGATAATGATGGTATTGGCATTGGGAATATCCAAGCCCGATTCGATAATCGATGTAGCAACCAGCACATTGTAATCTCCACTTATAAAATCCAGCATGATCTTTTCTAAATCCTTGCCTTCCATTTGTCCATGTGCGGAAACCGTCGAAACCCCCGGACAAATATTCCGGATCAGCAGTTCCATCTCTCGAAGTGTTTGCACACGGTTATGGATAAAGAAAACCTGCCCGCCACGCGATACTTCAAATTCAATGGCTTCGCGAATCACATCTTTATCAAAAACGCTTACTTCGGTTTGTATCGGATGACGGTTGGGCGGGGGAGTGGTCATCACCGACATTTCGCGTACGCCCATCAACGAAAATTGCAAGGTACGCGGAATGGGTGTGGCAGTCAATGTCAGCGTATCTACGTTGGTACGCAACGCCTTGAGTTTCTCTTTAGCCGCAACGCCAAATTTTTGTTCCTCGTCAATAACCAATAATCCCAAATCTTTAAATTGAATATCCTTACCCAATAATCGATGCGTTCCGATCAATATATCTACCTTCCCGGAGGCTGTGTCTTTTATCGTATCGTGTTGTGTCTTTGTCGACTTTAAACGGCTAATTGAGTCAATACGACACGGAAACTTTGCCAATCTGTCTTTGAAAGTGCGTTCATGCTGTAAGGCCAATATAGTCGTCGGGACAAGTATAGCAACTTGTTTGTTGTCGGCTACGGCTTTAAAGGCGGCACGTATGGCAACTTCGGTTTTCCCAAAACCCACATCACCACAAACCAAATAATCCATCGGCGTGCTGCTTTCCATTCCTGCTTTAACCGCCTGTGTCGCTTTCAATTGATCCGGCGTGTCTTCATAAATAAAAGAAGCTTCCAATTCCTCTTGCATGTAGGTATCAGGCGAAAATGCAAATCCTTTATGTACCATTCTTTTGGCATACAAAGCGATCAGGTCGCGTGCAATATCTTTTACTTTTCGTTTGGTAGCCTGTTTCAAATTTTGCCACGCAGGAGTTCCTAACTTATTGAGCTTTGGTTGTTCACCTTCTTTGCCGCGAAATTTGGAAACCTTATGCAGGTTATGAATATTGACATATAGCACATCATTGTTACGGTATACCAACCGGATGCATTCCTGCGCTTTGCCGTTCACTTCCATTTTTTCCAACCCTCCGAAAACACCGACTCCGTGGTCTATGTGTACAATATAATCGCCCGGATGTAACCCGCTCAGTTCTTTAATAGAAAGACTTGCTGCACGGGTAAAAGCCCGCTGCATCCGGTATTTGTGGTAACGTTCAAAAATCTGGTGGTCGGTATATAAACACAGCTTCAATGTGTGATCGATAAATCCCTCATGGACAATTTGATGAACAGCTATAAAATCAGCATGAGGCGTAATGCCGCTGAAAATATTGCGCATCCGGTCAAATTGCTTGTTGTTATCGCTCATCAATGATACCGTATAGCCTCGTTCCGTGTATGAAGCAATGTCTTGCGCCAACAATTCAAAATTTTTATGAAACGACGGTTGCGGCGAGGTGTCAAAAGGTAACTCAACGGATGATTGGTAATATGCTTCATGCCCAAATTCTACTTGGCAAAAATGGGAAAGAAGTTCCGTCAGTTCCTCTTCCTGAATAAATGTTTCTTCCGGGCGGAAATCGATATACTCATCGCCTGCAAGCACTTTAGTGGGAGGAGCAGCATTCAATAGCTTAATTTCATTAAGAACCAAGCTCAAGCAATCGCTCCACACGATGGTAGATTTGTCAAATAACTTAAGGAAACAAGTATTGCCTTTATGCGTTTCCCGGCTCATGTCGGGAATAATGTGTATTTGATCCGTTTGCGTGTCGGATAATTGCGTTTCGGGATCAAAAGAACGGATGGATTCTACTTCATCACCAAAAAAATCAATCCGGTATGGCAAATGATGCGAATACGAAAAGATATCTACAATACTTCCGCGTATGGCATATTGACCCGGCTCGTAAACGAAATCGGCCAATGTAAAATGATATTCCTGCAATACCTCCCTGATAAAATCAATAGATATGACTTCACCCTTCTTTAACTGCAATGTATTGCGATGCAAATTTTCGCCCGACACCACTTTTTCAGCCAACGCTTGCGCATTGGTCACAACAATCAACCCTTGGCCTTGCTTCGTCAATAATGCCTCAAGCAAGCTGGTGCGTAAGATAATATTCCCCTCTTGAGGCTGCAATTGCGCTGTAATTCGCTTATATGTCGATGGAAAATAATAAACATCGTGCCCCAATATATTGACCAAATCATTATGGAAATAAGCAGCTGTTTCGTGATTGGGTAACACGAATACATGATTGCGGCCCTTTTGCCTCTCAGCAATGGTTGCCGCAAGCAAAGCCGACGAAGAACAACATAAACCTTTCAAACGCACCTTACTCCCCTCTTGCAACGATTGTTCAAATTGGGGTGTTAATGGGTGTTCTGAATAAACATGGCTTAAGTGGTTTTCCGTTAGTGCGGATAAATTTTTCATAGAATGCAAAGGTAAAGATTATCTCAAAATGGATGGAAATTTTGGAAAGAAATTATGTTTGGTGAACAATACGAAAAGATCATTGTATTTGATTGTAATTAATAAAAGCAAGAAATTATTTTTTTAAAAGTTTATGTACCTTTGAGGGCTCAAAAATGATGTCATTATTCAACAGAACGCAGAGTTATGTAGGGATTTCTCCATTCTGAATCACATCATTTGATTCGATTTGATATTGGGCGTGTTGCGGATGTATATCAATAGTTTAACAAAAATTCTCCATGGCAGCAGGAATCACGCTATATTACCACGAAAAAGGAGAGATCAGAGTATCTAAAGACCTTGATTTGCTCAAACAAAGGCCGATGTCGGACTTCATTTGGATAGACATGAACAATGTGAGCCGCTACACAGAGGAGAAGTTGGAAAATATCCTGAAAATTTATATTCTTGAAGAATGGGAAATCGAAGAAATTGAAAGTAGTTCGCGATACAGTGAATTTGAAGATTATATTGTTGCCAACTCAAATTTCTTACAATTAACACAAGAAGATTTCCGGGAAGAAAACGTTTCTTTCATTGTTAAAAACAACATTTTGATATCGGTTCGTGATTCTGAACTGCGCTCATTTTCCGAAACCGAACGAAAAGTATTGTCCAACCCACGTAGCTATTCTTCCGGTTATCATATTTTGGTGACCATTATGGCTACCCGCATTGATTATGACGCCGACTTGATCGAGCATACCACACGCGAAATCTCAGAGTTGAGCCGTTCGATGACCACAACTCAAGAAGTAGATGAAGAGCTACTTCACAAAATCAAAAACTTACAGGAAAAATCAATGGTCTTGCTTGAAACGATCATCGACAAACAACGTGTGATTTCATCTATGTTGAAAAGCGTCAAATTTCCTTTGGATGAAAAACCGATATTATCCATTGTCATTAAGGATATTAACTCATTGATCGATTACAATAAATTTAACTTTGAACGGTTGGAATACCTGCAAAATACATTCTTGGGGTTGGTCAATATCGAACAAAATAAGATCATCAAAATTTTTACAGTGATGACGATTATTTTCATGCCTCCCACGCTCATTGCAAGTATTTTTGGAATGAACTTCGACTACATCCCCAGTGCGTACATGAAGTCTGGGTTCTTTTTGGCTATTATCGGAGGTTTTGTTGCTTCTGCTGTTATGTTGTTGTTTTTCCGGCGTAAAAAATGGTTGTAAACAATGTTTTTGATGAATCATTTTCCATTTTAACTAACTTTAAAGCGACTTGTGATATTATAAAACTTACTAGAAATAAAGCTAACAATCATATAATTTAAAATTTTTCCTCTATTCTGTTTCACATTATCTGAATAGATTTAATATCTTTGATGTGATGAATCTATATTAGAATTCACATTTAATCTTACAAAATATGAAAAATTATACCTTGAGCATCCTATTAATTGTATTACTAGGAGCTAATCTTTTTGCACAACGGCAGCGTCCGCAACGTCCTCCGTCGAAATTTACCGAATTAGCACTCACTCCGCCCATGGGTTGGAATAGTTGGAACAAATTTGCTTGTGACATTAATGAGGATATTGTCAAAGGCATTGCCGATGCTATGGTAAGCAGTGGATTAAAAGATGCCGGTTACGAATATATTGTAATAGATGATTGCTGGCATGGAGAAAGGGATGAATTGGGCTTTATCACCGCAGATCCAGCTCGCTTCCCCTCAGGAATCAAAGCATTAGCAGACTACATTCACTCCAAAGGTTTAAAATTTGGAATCTATTCTGACGCTGGACGTCGCACTTGCGGTGGCCGGCCGGGCAGCCTTGGGCACGAATACCAAGATGCTTTGACCTATGCCAAATGGGGTGTAGACTATTTGAAATATGACTGGTGTGAAACTCAAAACATCAATCCGAAAGGAGCTTATGCATTAATGAGTGATGCTTTACGTTCAGCAGGCCGCCCAATCCTTTTCAGCATGTGTGAATGGGGCGGCAGCAAACCTTGGGAATGGGCTGCTGATATTGGCCACATGTGGCGTTCCACAGGCGATATATATAACTGTTTTGATTGCATCAATGATCACGGCACATGGAAGTCATGGGGTGTTATGCAAATTTTGGACATGCAGGAAGGTTTGCGTAAATATGCAGGCCCCGGACATTGGAATGACCCGGATATGCTCGAAGTTGGGAACGGACAAAAAGTGAACGAAGACCGGGCACATTTCTCCATCTGGGCAATGATTTGTGCTCCTTTGATTTTAGGTAATGACCTAAGCAATATGTCAAAAGAAACATTGGGGATCATTAGTAATAAAGACATTATTGCCGTTAATCAAGACAAGTTGGGCGTGCAGGCGTTGAAATACTCTTTCGACAATGGTTTGGAAACATGGTTTAAACCATTGGAAAATGGCGATTGGGCTGTTTGTTTCTTAAACCGCTCTACAGAAGACAAAACTGTTGATGTGCAATGGAACAGCTATATTTTTACCGACGATGTATCCGGCAAATCGCCCGAATTGGACAAAACAACATATAAATTGAAAAACTTGTGGACCAAGAAAGAAGACGGAACTACCAAGAAAAATAGCAAGTTAAAAATCCCTGCCCATGATGTAGTTGTATATCGCTTGGTAAAATAAAAAAATTTGATTTAAGGATATAACTTTTATAGGACTTGGCAATTAATATCAAGTCCTTTTTATTTGTGTATGTATAAACCTAATAAGTCGCAGAAACCTTTTAGACACTGACTAATTCATAAAAATTTAATCCTCACTTCCTGTATTCCCACGCCAAATTTCCCATGCTTTTTCGGCTTGCAGATGTAGCATTTTTTCTCCATTGTGCGTGCTCGCTCCTCGTTTCTTCCCCTCTTGTAAAAAATTAGTTTCTTCAGGGTTATATATCAAATCATACAAAAAGTGCCGTTGATCCAGATATTGGTAGGGAATATCCGGCGCCTCCTGCACATTGGGAAACATGCCGACAGGCGTAGTATTGACAATCAAATGATGGGTTTCCATATCTTCAGCATTGAGTTCCTGGTAGGTCTTATAAACATTCTTACCCGGGTTGCGTGAAATCAAATGTATTTCTACCGACATCCGTTGCAAAGAAGCAATTACCGCTTTGGAAGCTCCTCCTGTACCCAATATCAAAGCTTTAGGCGGTATAGCAGCATCATGTTCCGAAAACCATTCACTCAACGAACTACTGAATCCATACACATCTGTATTATAGCCTTTTAAGAGCATTTGGCCATTCTCGCGAAGAATCTGTACTGTATTCACAGCCCCCACTTGCCGGGCAAGCTCATCCAACTCTTGAGTATATGGAATGACTCGTTCCTTGTAAGGAACTGTTACATTGAATCCCTGAAGATCGGGATTTTTCTCAATTAATGGCATCAATTCCTCAATCGATTGGATAGGGAAATTCTCATAATAATAATTGGTCAAACCGTTATCGGCAAACTTTTCAGAAAAATATCTTTGCGAAAAAGAATGCGATAAGGGATAACCAATTAAACCATAAGTAAATCTTCCTGTTTCCATCTGTTATATCATTTGGATCATTGCTTTATAAATGCTTATATAACAATTCGATATATATTTAGTTTAAAATAAATCAATTGTATTTCACACATGTAGGCAAACATTATTATTTCGTCATTGCGAGCCCAAAGGGCGAAACAATCTCAAAGGACAGAACGGGATTGCTTCGCTACGCTCGCAATGACGGCTTAAAAATCAAAATCTCAAACACAATATTATGAAATTCCTTCGCCACGTAAAAATTCTGCGGTATAACTTTTCTTGTCTTTGGCTACTTGCTCAGGTGTTCCGAAACATAGGACTTTCCCTCCACCCTTGCCTCCTTCTAAACCAATATCAATAATATAATCAGCTACTTTGATTACATCCAAATTATGTTCTATAACCACAATTGTATTTCCTCTATCGACTAACCGGTTAAGCACGTCAAGCAGCACTTGAACATCGTCGAAATGTAATCCGGTTGTCGGTTCATCAAAAATATAAAAAGTCTTTCCCGTGTCACGCTTTGAAAGCTCTGTTGCTAACTTCACTCGTTGGCTCTCACCTCCCGAAAGTGTTGTCGATGGTTGCCCAAGCTTGACATAACCAAGGCCTACTTGTTGTAAAGCAAGCAATTTAGGAAGGATAGAAGGATGATTCTGAAAAAACTCAACCGCAAGATTAATGGTCAAATCCAACACATCACTAATATTCTTTCCGTTATATTTCACTTCCAAAGTTTCTCTATTGTATCGTTTGCCTCCGCAGATATTGCAAGGGACATAAACATTAGGCAAGAAATTCATTTCGATTGTTTGTACGCCAGCTCCTCCGCATGTTTCACAACGCCCACCTTTCACATTAAAGGAAAACCGTCCCGCCTTGTACCCACGAATCATGGCTTCGGGCGTTTTAGCAAATAACTCCCGGATGTCTCCAAAAACACCCGTATAAGTCGCCGGATTTGAACGCGGAGTGCGCCCGATCGGCGATTGGTCTACTTGAATTACCTTATCGATATGCTCCAATCCCTCAATACTTTTGTAAGGAAGCGGCTCTTGTAATGAGCGGTAAAAATGCTTACTCAATATCGGCTGCAAAGTATCATTCAGTAGAGTTGATTTTCCACTTCCAGATACTCCGGTAATACATATAAATTGACCTAAAGGAAAACTTACATCAACGTTCTTTAAGTTATTTCCCGAAGCGCCTTTGAGTGTCAAAAATTTTCCGTTTCCCTTCCGCCTTTTTCCAGGTACTTTGATGGATTTCAACCCATTAAGATATTGTGCTGTCAATGAATTGCTTTTCTTGACTTCTTCAGGGCTTCCGGTTGCTGTGATTTCCCCACCGAACCGTCCGGCACGCGGTCCCATATCAACAATATAATCTGCCGAAAGAATCATTTCCCGGTCGTGTTCTACAACAATCACCGAATTACCGGCATCACGAAGTTGCTGCAATGCCTGAATCAATTTCCGGTTATCCCGTTGATGAAGTCCAATGCTTGGCTCATCCAAAATATATAACACATTGACCAATTGTGAACCGATCTGTGTTGCCAGTCGGATGCGCTGACTCTCACCTCCTGAAAGACTATAAGAACCAAGACTCAAGGAAAGATAATAGAGCCCTACATCCAATAAAAAACGAATCCGGGTACGTATTTCCTTAATGATCTCGTGTGCAATTTGTTTCTGCTTATCGCTTAGATGCGTTTCTACCGTATCAAACCATTGGCTTAATGTAGTAATATCCATAGCCGACAGTTCGGCAATGTTTTTATCATGTATCCTGAAATACAGGGATTCCTTTTTTAGCCTCGTTCCATGGCATTCCGGGCAAATCATGTGTCGGATAAACTGGGTTGCCCAATTTTGCGCTTTCTGAGACGAATTTTCGGATTCTTGTGTGATATAATGTACAATCCCCTCAAAAGTCAACTGATACTCGAAGCCCCCATAAGTACTTTTAACCCGGAATGTCCCTTCGGTTCCATATAATATGGCGCTCAAAGCTTCTTCAGGGAACTCGCCTAGCGGAGTGTTCAGGGTACATCCGTATTTGGATGCAATCGCTTCGATTTGATTGAAAATAGTCGTTGCTTTGGCAGGACCTAAGGGGATAATACCACCTTTACGAATACTTTGTGTAGGATCTGGAATAATCTTATCTATATCTATTTCGCTTACTTCACCAAGGCCGTTGCAGTGAGGACAAGCTCCCTGAGGCGAGTTAAAAGAAAAGGTATGCGGAGCAGGTTCATTATAGGATAATCCTGTGGTCGGACACATGAGTTGGCGGCTGTAATAACGGCCATCGCCCGTATCTTTATCGATCACCATCATTACCCCTTTACCGTGTTTCATAGCGGTTTGAACCGACATTTTCAACCGCTTAAGGTCATCTTCTTCAACAATCAGTTTGTCGACCACTAACTCGATATAGTGCATTTTATATCGGTCTACCTTCATGTTGTGCTTTAACTCGCAGATTTCACCATCTACACGCACATTCAGAAAACCTTTTTTACGCAACTGCTCAAACAGTTCTTTATAATGACCTTTTCTGCCTTTAATAACAGGAGCTAAAATGTAGATTGGTTTCTTTGCAAACCGTTGGACAATCAAATCAATGATTTGCGCGTCGGTGTACTTCACCATTTTTTCACCCGTGTTCATGGAATAAGCATCGGCAGCCCGCGCATAAAGCAACCGCAGAAAATCATATATTTCGGTAATTGTCCCTACCGTACTCCGGGGATTTTTGCTCACGGTCTTTTGCTCTATAGCGATTACCGGGCTGAGGCCTGTGATTTTATCCACCTCAGGGCGTTCCATGTTGCCAATAAACTGGCGGGCATAGGCTGAAAGTGTTTCTATATAACGGCGTTGCCCTTCGGCATAAATGGTATCAAATGCAAGGGATGATTTTCCACTGCCGCTTAATCCGGTAATAACGGTAAGACGGTCACGAGGAATGATTACATCAATATTCTTCAGGTTATGTTCGCGAGCGCCGTACACCTCTATGGTGTTCTCTGCCGGCATCGATATTTGTTGATTTTTACTTTTCAATTCGGATGGATATAAGATGGCAAAATTAGGCATTTTTTGCCTAATTTTTATTCTAAAAATAGTTGCGAAATTACTGGTTTGAAATTGAGTAAATGCACCGGAATCATTATATAAATTTCAATAAATAATATGATTATTATTTAACCTTCCCTGTAATCAAGGATATCCCCCGGTTTACATTTCAACTCGCGGCAGAGTGCATTTAATGTATCAAAACGTACACCTTTTACTTTACCTGTTTTCAATAATGACAGGTTGGTCACACTAATATCCAGGCGTTCGGACAAATCTTTCAGCGAAATCTTGTTTTTCGCCATTTCTACATCTAAATTTACAATAATGGCCATTATACAAATTCTTTATTTTCTTGCTGTAGTTCAAACCCATATCTAAAAATATCCGCCACAATATAAATAATCGCGCCAATAAACAGGCTTTTAAAATCGCCGTTCCAGGATAACCAAAACGTATCTCTAAATCCGTCGATACTATTGGCTAATATCATGTTGGTAGCAAAAGCATCGATCCAACTTAAAGGTGCAAAAAGTGCGATACATAAAGCTATAATCTTAAGCCGTTTGACATTTTCATATTTGAATGGGATGCTTTGTTTAAATGTTGCAAATATTTTTCGTGTATAATACAGGATGGTCATTAATAATAATTCAGCAAGAATAAAACTGACATAGGCACAAATGATACGGACAGGTGTGTTTTTTACTTCCATTTTTAAAGCAATTTCATTAGTATGCAGAGAAATATTCCGGGCATTGTCCGACAAAGGTGTTAACATTTCAGGAACCTTTTCTTTCTGATATCGTACGCGGGTATCAAATTGAGAATAATTGTCTGTTGTAAACTTGACTGTAAGTATTACAAGTACAAAAACAATTAATACAAAAT
>JAVBPN010000218.1:0-8711 GCA_031549585.1 Bacteroidales bacterium | reverse complement strand
AATCATAGTAACATAAATTTACACCAGGAGTTGTAAGGATTTTATAAAAATAGATAGCATAAGTATAAGTTTTTCATAAAAATGTTAATTCCTTACTTTATTATGATGCAACCAGACGTTCATAAAATGAAACTAAAAAGGGCATCTCCAATAAAGGAAATGCCCTAATAATCGTTCTGTTATCTAAGAACGTTTTGCTCTTAAGACAATACTTGAGTATGTATTTATCGATTGTTTTTAGTCAATCTTTCCTACCATTTTGGATGGAATAACCAATTGATCAAACTCTTCGGCTGTTAAATATCCCAATTCTACAGCCATTTCTTTCAATGTCTTGTTTGCTTTATGCGCTTTTTGAGCAATTTCAGCGGCTTTGTAATAACCGATTTTCGGATTCAATGCCGTTACCAACATCAAGGAATTATCCAAGTGTTTTTTGATATTGGCTTCAATCGGTTCAACACCAACAGCGCACTTGTCGTTAAAGCTCACACAGCCTTCTCCAATCAGACGGGCGCTATGTAAGAAGTTATATATCATCATGGGTTTGAACACGTTCAATTCGAAATGTCCGGTTGCACCACCTATGTTGATAGCAACGTCATTTCCTAACACTTGAGCTGCGATCATAGTTAAAGCTTCGCATTGTGTCGGATTCACTTTGCCCGGCATAATGGAAGAACCAGGTTCATTGTCGGGAATGTGTAATTCGCCGATACCCGAACGAGGCCCTGAGCTTAGCATCCGTATGTCATTGGCAATTTTCATCAGGCTAACGGCCACTGTCTTTAGCGCTCCGTGTGCTTCTACAATTGCATCATGCGCTGCAAGCGATTCAAACTTATTGGGAGCAGTTACGAATGGTAATCCGGTTAATTTGGCAATATGTTTTGCTACGTTTTCGGCATAATTGGGAGGTGTATTGATTCCCGTACCTACAGCAGTTCCGCCTAAAGCCAATTCGGAAAGGTGTGCCAATGTGTTCTTGATGGCGCGTAATCCGTGTTCCAATTGCGATACATATCCGCTGAACTCTTGTCCAACCGTCAAAGGAGTGGCATCCATAAAATGTGTACGGCCAATTTTCACCACTTTCATATATTGTTTGCTCTTAGCGGCAAGCGTATCGCGCAATTTTTCGATGCCGGGAATGGTAGTTTCCATCAACATTTTGTATGCAGCAATGTGCATTGCTGTGGGGAACGTATCATTGGATGATTGAGATTTATTTACATCATCGTTGGGTTGTAAGAACTTTTCTTTATCAGTCAATTTGCCACCATTTAACACATGTCCGCGGTATGCAATCACTTCATTGACATTCATATTGCTTTGTGTGCCGCTTCCTGTTTGCCATACAACTAATGGAAAATACTCATCTAATTTTCCTTCCAAAATTTCATCACAAACTTTACCGATTAAATCGCACTTTTCTTTAGGTAATACTCCTGCTTCAAAGTTGGTAATTGCCGCAGCTTTTTTCAGGTATCCGAAAGCCTTAATGATTTCTTTGGGCATGCGGTTAATGTCGCGTGCAATTTTGAAATTTTCGACACTGCGTTGGGTCTGAGCACCGTAATATGCATCAATAGGTACTTGTACTTCGCCCATTGTGTCTTTCTCTATGCGATATTCCATGTTTATTTGATTTAAAATTATAATACTCGAAATTTTGGGAAGCAAAAATACAATTTTTGGTTGTATTTTTGTCAAAAAGAAATTTAGTCAAATATTCTTCAAGTTATGCACTTCTCTGGTGCCATCTTTGATTTCAACGGCACATTATTCTGGGATACTGAACTCCATAATACAGCATGGGATGTTTTTTTCGAAAAACATCACTTATCAATGAGTGATTCGGAAAAATTTCAAAAGATGCATGGCAAAAGCAATGTGGATATTCTTAAAGAACTTTTCCCCGGCATTTCTGATGCTGATATTCGGAAATGTATATTGGAAAAGGAACGGGTGTATCAGGATTTATGTTGGAAAAGCAGCTTATCATTAGCTCCAGGGGCTATCGATTTTCTTAATTTTTTAGTTGACCGGGGTATATCATATACTATAGCGACGTCTTCGGGAGAAGAGAATATTGGTTTTTATTTTGAATATTTGAAGCTTTTCCGATGGTTTGATGTACACCATATTGTATATAATGATGGTTCCTTCAAAGGGAAACCACATCCTGATATATATCTAAAAGCGATATCCCTCATTGGAAAACAACCTTCCGAAGTAGTCATATTTGAAGATGCCTTTATCGGATTATCGTCCGCGAGGGACGCAAATCCCGGAAAAATAATCATTGTTGATTCCGACAATCAGGATTATAGTGAATGGAATTATCCGATTATTAAAAGTTTTGATGAGGTCGATAGGAATATGTTTGCGAATCAAAGAGGGTAGGAGATATCTAGTATTTGAATCTTTAAGCCAATTATAAAATATACATATCATTATTTTTATGAAAATTAATACCATATTAAGTGTTTTTACCCCTAAAGACGCTACTTTTCTCCCATTGTTACAAGAAACCGCCGTGTTTCTTGTAGAAGCAGCATCGTTGTTAGAACGTCTTTTTTCCACAACGGAAAAAGAGCAACGTAAAGAGTTCATTTCACTCATTAAAGCCGAAGAAATCAAAGGAGACCAAACTACCGGTGAGATTTTCAAAGCGCTTAACGAAACTTTTATTACTCCGTTTGACCGGGAAGATATCCATTCCCTTGCCGATTATATGGACGATGTGATTGATGCCATCAACCGTTCGTCGCAAAAGGTATTGTTGTACTGTCCTGAGTCATTGCCGGAATATACATTACGGTTGGCAACTCTTGTTAAAAGAGGAGCGGAAGAAATACAGAAAGCAGTAAATGAATTATCCGCTTTGCGGCATAATGACCAAAATATACGGGAACATTGTAGAGAAATTAAGTGTATCGAGGAGCAGGCCGATGTGGTATACGAAGAAGGGATTACGCACCTTTTCCAGGGAAAAGTTGATGCGGTGGAAGTGATCAAACTAAAAGAGATCATTCAGGAACTGGAAAAGTCGGCCAATAAAATCAACAATACCGGCAAAGTGCTGAAAACGATTATTGTTAAATACGCGTAAGTAATTGAATATTGATAATCGATTATTGCATATTTTGCAAAAGCATCGATTATTTATTTACAATAACAGGTTAATATTCAATATCCAATAATCAATATCTAATTAGTTATGACCCTTCTTGTTATAGTTATCGCGTTGGCAATTATTTTTGATTTCATCAATGGGTTTCATGATGCAGCCAATTCTATTGCCACTATCGTATCTACGCGTGTATTGACTCCGTTTCAGGCCGTATTGTGGGCGGCTTCATTCAATTTTATTGCATTCTTTTTTGCCAAATATGTCATTGGTGAATTCGGAATTGCCAATACTGTATCTAAAGTGGTATGGGAAGAGTTTATCACGCTTCCTATTATTCTTTCGGGACTTATAGCGGCCATTGCATGGAATTTACTTACTTGGCGGCTTGGGATTCCTTCGTCGTCATCACATACGCTTATCGGCGGATTTGCAGGAGCAGCTGTTTGCGCGGCAGGATTTCAATCTATCCATTCTGGGGTGATTCTTAAAATAGCCTCTTTTATTGTGCTTGCACCGCTTATTGGTATGGTCGCCTCATCACTTATTACTATTGGTGTGCTTTGGGCGTTTCGAAAAGTAAATGCCCGGCTTGCCGAAAAGATTTTCAAGAGAATGCAGTTGGTTTCTTCCGGCTTGTTTAGTTTGGGGCATGGATTGAATGATTCGCAAAAGGTAATGGGTATTATTGCAACCGCATTGATTGCAACCGGAAAAATAGGTTCCATAGATCAAATGTCAGATTGGGTGCCTTTGACCTGTTTCAGCGCTATTGCATTGGGGACAATGATGGGCGGTTGGCGAATTGTGAAAACCATGGGAACCAAAATCACTAAAGTTACTGCGTTGGAAGGTGTTTGTGCCGAAACTGCCGGTGCATTGACTTTGTTTCTTACAGAAATTCTTAAAATACCGGTAAGTACCACACATACCATCACAGGTGCGATTATGGGTGTAGGCGCTGTAAAAAGATTTTCGGCTGTTCGCTGGGGTGTTACCATCAATTTGCTTTGGGCATGGATACTTACCATTCCCGTAAGCGCTTTGTTGGCAGCATTGATATATCTAGTGGTTAAGGCTATTGGAATTTAAAATTAACATATTGTAGCCACCTCTTGCAGAGACAAAAGACGTTTACAAGTGGTCTTTTAGATATAAATTCGACCTAACAGGTATTATTTTCCTGTTAGGTTTTTTACATATTGGCAAGGATTTTTCATCTTTTTGTTATCTAACTTGCGTAGGATAGGATGATATGATTATATTTGCAGAGTTGACATATTAAACTCAATATGGAGTTACTCATCATACTGGGACTTATTTTGCTGAATGGCATTTTTTCCATGACCGAGATGGCTATGGTATCGGCGCGCAAAACAAGATTGGAAATGCAGGCCGATCGTGGAAGCAAAAAAGCCCAGAAAGCTTTAAAAATAATAGGATCGCCCGATCGGTTTTTGTCTACCATCCAAATAGGCATTACTCTAATTGGTATTCTTACCGGTATTTTTTCGGGAGAAAGTATTCAGACTGATTTAACTGCTTTTTTTCAACGATTTGAATACTTGCGGCCAATCAGCAGTCCATTATCTACGGCAGTGATTGTTGTCGTTGTTACTTATTTCACTTTGGTGTTGGGCGAATTGGTCCCCAAGCGTATTGGATTGACCCAACCCGAAGGTATTGCTAAAGCAATGGCTCCGTTAATGAATGCATTGAGCAAAATTGCTTTCCCATTCATTTGGCTTCTTTCGGTTTCCACAAAATTTCTTGTCAACATACTGCATATTAAAAACCGGGATACATTGGTTACAGAAGACGAGATCAAGGCTATTCTCGAGGAAAGTGCGGAGCAGGGTGGGATAGAGGTGGCAGAACAAGAGATGATTGAGCGTGTCTTCCATTTGAGCGATCGCAATATTACATCATTAATGACACATCGCAATGATGTGTGCTGGTTGGATGTGAATATGGATGAGGCAGCCATCAATGCATATATACGGGAGCATCCGCATTCGATTTATCCCGTGTGTGATGGGAATGTCGATAATACCATTGGGTTTGTCCGTAGTTTAGATTTGCTTGAGGTAGCAGATGGGAAAACATTAAAGGAATTAAGCCGTAAGGCTTTGTTTGTGCCTGAGAATAATTCGGCATACAAGGTGATGGAGCGTTTCAAGCAAACAGGTATTCATATTTGTTTTGTAATGGATGAATACGGATCATTGCAAGGCATAGCAACATTAAATGATATATTCGAGGCTATCGTGGGTGATATTCCGGAATTAGGGAGCGAAGACGAAGAGGAAATCATTGTCCGGGAAGATGGCACATATTGGGTAGATGCACAGATCAGCTTTTATGATTTCTTGGACTATTTTGATTGTGATCATGTCTCGGGAAGATTTGATACATTGGCTGGGTTTATTCTTGATCAATTGGAGCACATTCCCAAACCCGGTGAACAACTTAAATGGAACGGTTTTACATTTGAAATCGCCGACATGGACGGACAGCGAATAGATAAGGTATTGGTGAAAAAGTAAACAAGATTCTGTAGTACACAAATAAAAAATATTTTCAAAATTATCTATTAATAATCTTGGTATTAGATTTTTACGAAACGTCAGATGATTGAAATTAAAAACATTTTACCAAAACTTGAAAATCAATATTTTTGGTATTACTTTTGTAGAGTTTGGTAAAACCGTTGTTATGAAAAACAAATATTTTTTGTTATTCATTTTTGTCGCATGTATTACTTCATTGACTTACACAGAGCCTGTGGGAGAAAGTGATGCAGGTGCGATTAACAACGAAATAATTTTTAGCATTGCCAATTCACATGAAAGTCATCCGGCTATATTACATGAATCGGATATAAATTTTTCTACTGGAACTATTAAACTAACCAACTATGAGAATACTAAAACCCATGAAAAGCAAGTAAAATATAAATTACCGGTTAAAGAAAACAGGAAAATGGAGTATTCCATAGAGAATTACATTTTCTTCATCGAAGCATTAACTTACCACCATAGCGATCTCAATGATTTGAGAAGATTGAATATTTGACGCTACAACTCACTATTTTTCGGATCATATGTATCCACTATGTCAGCATACTTTAATCTGACAATTTTCAACATTATTTTATTTTAATACTGGAGGTTTACACAAGTAATTGTTGATTTCAGCAATGTGTAATTTTCAAAAATCATGTCAAAAGTTATTATAGCAACCATCTTGATGATGGTCGCCACTTTCATTATAGGCCTTGCCGTATCGTACTTAATTCAGCTTATAGCTAGTATTTTGTATTATTCGGAAACAGGTTCAATATCGCACGATATAGCAGTGCGTCGTCGTTTGTTTCGTATTCATCATATTCGTCGTAAAGAACTTAGAAAACAGTTATCTGTGGGACATTCAGAAAACGAATTGATAAATTTTTATTATGGAAACAAAAGTCAGGATAATCGGTTGTTAGATTTCTATTATGGAAGCAATTGATATCGGACAACTTTTTCAAGGTATATCGACATTATTAAAGTCTGATACATCGATTCTAATCGCACGTATCGGATTGATTCTTTTGGGAATCTTGTTGGTGTATCTTGGCCGTAAAGGCATATTGGAACCATTGGTGATGATCCCTATGGGATTGGGTATGGCAGCTATTAATGCTGGTGTATTGTTCATGCCCGATGGCAATCAGGGTAACCTGTTTGTCGATCCTATGGTGAGTGATCCCCTTGCATTGGTTGATTTGATGCAAATAGATTTCCTACAGCCTTTATATACATTGATGTTTAGTAACGGGTTAATAGCTTGTTTCATATTTATGGGAATTGGGGTGTTATTGGATGTGGGATATCTCCTGCAACGGCCGGTAATGTGCATGTTTATTGCATTATGTGCCGAGTTGGGTACATTCCTGACAATACCTATTGCCCATGCAATGGGATTAAGTTTACGAGACAGTGCATCTATCGCTATGGTAGGTGGTGCTGACGGGCCTATGGTGCTTTTTACATCACTCTCTTTATCGAAAGGTTTGTTTGTGCCCATTACGGTGGTTGCATACTTATACCTCGGATTGGCTTACGGTGGTTATCCATACTTGGTGAAACTACTGGTACCGAAAAAATTCCGTAGCATCAAAATGGAACGTCCGGCCAAAAAGAAACGTTTTAGCTCGGGAACCAAACTCACTTTTGCGGTAATTATGTGTACAGTGCTTTGCTTGCTTTTTCCGGTGGCGGCTCCTTTATTCTTTTCGTTATTCATTGGAGTGGCTATTCGTGAATCGGGCTTACAGCACTTAATTGATTTTATTGGAGGGCCGTTGCTTTATGGTTCGACATTTATGCTTGGTATTTTATTAGGAGTTTTGTGTGAAGCTCACTTATTACTCAATCCTACGGTTTTGATCTTGCTGATATTAGGAATATTGGCGCTGCTTTTATCAGGGATTGGCGGTATTCTGGGTGGTTACATCATGTACTTCATCACCAAAGGCAATTTCAATCCGGTAATTGGTATTGCCGGAGTGAGTTGTGTGCCTACTACAGCAAAGGTGGCGCAGAAGATGGTAAGTAAAGATAACCCGGCATCAATGATTCTTCCTGAGGCTATTGGCGCCAATATTTCTGGAGTGATTACGACAGCTATCATTACAGGTATTTACATTACGGTAATACCAATGATTGAAAAGCTGTAATTGTTTAATAATGATGATATTTTATTAAAATAAGGATTTCGCTGTCAAGGTCTTTTCATCCCCTTTATCACTAATGAAAAGATCTTGCTGGTGAAGTAAATTGAACAAAAATTTAAATAAATTATAAAATGAATTTATCTATTTTATTAGGAATGGTTGGTCCGTGGCAAGCTGTTATTATTGTCGTAGCTATTCTTTTGTTGTTCGGAGGGAAAAAAATTCCCGAATTAATGAAAGGGTTAGGGCAAGGAATGAAGGAGTTTAAAAAAGCTTCGTCAGACCTGAAAACAAGCTTAAATTCGGATGACGAAGAAGATAACGATAAAAAAGTAATAGAAAAAAAAGAGTAGAACGCGAATGGCATTGTAGGAGATATTGATTTCTCAAGCTACATCAGTTCGTATCATTTATTATTTCATTGATTAAAAAAGAATGGAATTCTTGAATTATTTTTTGGACTTTTTTCTCCATTTGGATGTACACTTGGCTGAATTGTTGTCCCAATACGGTGGATGGGTATATGCCATCCTGTTTGTCATTATTTTTTGTGAAACAGGATTAGTTGTTACCCCTTTTCTGCCGGGTGATTCGTTGTTATTTGTGGCGGGAGCATTGGCCTCTTTGCCTGATAACGGATTGAATGTTCACTTGATGGTAGTGCTTTTGATTGGCGCTGCTATATTGGGTGATGCAACCAACTATACCATCGGACAACTTTTTGGTAAAAAGCTATTCAGCAATCCCGATTCAAAAATATTTCGCCGGAAGTATCTGGATAAAACACATGCTTTTTATGAAAAGCATGTAGGTAATACCATTATTATGGCTCGTTTTGTACCTATTGTTCGCACGTTT